>JADFJB010000021.1 GCA_022566355.1 candidate division KSB1 bacterium | reverse complement strand
AAAAGGATTGATTTCAGTATGGATTCACGCGCATCGCTTCAGAAAGGCATTAATATACTTGCTGATGCTGTGGAGGTGACCCTGGGTCCAAGGGGCCGCAATGTAGTAATCGATAAAAAATTTGGCGCGCCAACTATCACAAAAGACGGCGTAACTGTGGCCAAAGAGATTGAATTAGAAAATGCAGCTGAGAATATGGGTGCCCAAATGGTGAAGGAAGTTGCTTCCAAAACCAGTGATATTGCCGGTGACGGAACAACCACAGCAACGATTCTTGCCCGATCTATTTTCAACGAAGGTCTTAAGAATGTAACTGCCGGAGCAAATCCTACCCATCTTAAAAGAGGGATCGATAAAGCAGTACAGAAAACAATTGAAGAGATTAAAAAACTAAGCCAGGAAGTAACCGACAAGAATGACATTTCCAATGTGGGTACAATTTCGGCAAACAATGACAAGGCAATCGGTGATCTTATTTCCGATGCAATGGATAAAGTCGGTAAAGACGGCGTAATTACCGTTGAAGAGGCAAAGAGCACTGACACCACATTAGAGGTTGTTGAGGGAATGCAATTCGATCGAGGATATTTATCACCATACTTTGTCACCAATCCCGACAGCATGGAAGCCTATTTGGAAGATCCCATGATCCTGATTCATGACAAAAAGATCAGCGCCATGAAAGACCTGTTACCGTTGCTGGAAAAAGTAGCCCAGTTGGGTAAACCTCTTATTTTGATTGCTGAAGATATAGAAGGTGAAGCATTAGCTACATTGGTGGTCAATAAGCTTAGAGGTACTTTAAAAGTCGCTGCCGTGAAAGCCCCTGGATTCGGAGATCGCCGCAAAGCAATGTTGGAAGACATCGCGGTTTTGATTGGCGGGCGGGTAATATCCGAAGAGGCAGGTTTTAAGCTTGAAAATGCTGTGGTTAGTGATTTAGGAACTGCCAAGCGCGTGACTATTGACAAGGACAACACGACAATCGTCGAAGGGGCAGGCAGCACCGAAGATATCCAGGGTCGAATTAAGCAAATTCGCAATCAAATTGAAAACACTACTTCCGATTATGACAAAGAGAAGCTGCAAGAGCGATTGGCCAAATTGGCCGGTGGTGTTGCGGTATTGAATATTGGCGCTGCAACGGAAATTGAAATGAAGGAAAAGAAAGCACGTGTTGAAGATGCATTGCATGCAACACGAGCGGCTGTTGAAGAAGGAATTATTCCTGGTGGCGGCGTTTCTTTACTTCGTGCGATAGAAGGTTTTGATAGCATCGAGACAGCCAGTGCAGATGAGAGAGTGGGTGTCAATATAGTTCGCCGAGCGCTCGAAGAGCCCATTCGCAAAATTGCTGAAAACGCAGGCTTTGAAGGTTCCATCGTTGTACAAAAAGTTCAAAGTGGAGAAGGAGCTTTCGGTTTCAACGCTGAGACAGGTGAATACGAAGACCTGATCAAAGCGGGTATCCTTGATCCTACAAAGGTTACACGGGCAGCATTGGAAAATGCAGCAAGTGTGGCTGGACTTCTTTTAATGACTGAAGCTATCATAACCGATATTAAGGAACCTGAAACACCAAGTCCGGCAATGCCTCCGGGTGGTGGTGGTGGTATGGGTGGAATGTATTAATACTAAAAAAGTTGAAAAGACAAAAGGCCGAAGAATTTTTCTTCGGTCTTTTTTTTTACCTAAATCAAAATTATTGTCTAAATAACCTTCCCAATTCTCCTTGATTCTTACCTGCCAAATTGGTATATTCGAGAAAATCTTCCGTAAAATTTCTTAAGAAAGAGAGTTTCCAATAGAAGAAAATTTGGATGTTATTCGGCTTGTTAATCTGGTATTCTACAGCTACCACGGTGTTGAAAAATCCGAGAAAGAAAAAGGGCAGCGTTTTGAAATTGATATCGAACTGTTTACAGATCTTAGAAAAGCCGGAAAAACAGATCGTTTAGAAGATACTGTTGATTACTCTCGGGTTTATCAAGTCGTCGAAGAAGTTGTTATCGAAGGTGAATATAGTCTCATCGAAGGTATTGCGGAAGCAATTGCACAAACACTTTTAAGTCATTTCAATATCGAAGAAGTTATTGTAAGAGTTAGAAAACCCCATGTAGCCGTGCATGGAATTTTAGATTGTGTAGAAGTTGAAATTGTTAGGCCATAAAATGATGTTTAATTCGGTATATTTGGGATTAGGTTCAAATCGTGATAACAGGCTTTGGTATATTGTTCAAGCGCTTCGTCTTTTGGATAAATCGCCCAATATTGAAATTAGAAGAATCTCGGGCATTTATGACACAAAACCTTATGGTATTAAAAATCAAAGAGATTTTTTAAATTCAGTGGTTGAGATTCACACGAATTTTCGACCGGCTAAATTGCTGCAGTTCGGAAAATTTATTGAAATTAAATTAGGAAGAATCGATAGGGGTAAATGGCAACCTCGTGAGATCGATATCGATATATTAACTTATTCGGATTTGCAACTCAGTTTGTCCTGGCTAAATATTCCCCATAAAGATCTTCATAAAAGACGGTTTGTACTTGCCCCGTTTTGTGAAATATCGCCTGATCTATGGTTACCCGGCTACCAAAAGAAAATACAAAATCTTTATGATTTTTGTCCTGACCAGGGTAAAGTTCGTCTTATATATCCGGCAGAGGAACTGCACATTAAGTTAGATGCCCGTGAAAAGGCACTCCGGTGAAAAAATTACAATATTTAGTCGTTGAAGGTGTAATTGGTGTAGGTAAAACAAGTTTATGCAATCTATTAAGTAAACGTCTTACAGGCAATGTCGTTTTGGAAAAGCATGAGGAGAATCCATTTCTGCAAGATTTTTACGAGGATCCCCAGCGATTTGCATTTCAAACCCAGATGTTTTTCCTTCTCAGTCGCTACCGCCAACAACAAGAATTAAATCAGCAAGATTTGTTTCATTCGGTGCTTATTTCGGACTATGTTTTTGCTAAAGATAGAATATTTGCATCTATTACTCTGGATGAACGTGAATACATGTTGTATGATCATGTAGCCACTTTACTTGAAAGAGAAATTCCCAAACCTGACCAAGTTATATACCTTCAATCCAACACCGCAAGGCTTATGTCAAATATTCGTAAAAGAAAGCGCTCTTATGAAAAAAAAATTAATGAGGAATATATTCGTTCCCTGGTTGAAGCCTATAATCATTTCTTTTTTCATTATAATGAAACTCCCCTTTTGATAGTGGACACTACCCAGATTGATTTTGTCAATAACGATAAGGATTTAATCAGTTTAATCGATCAAATCTCTAATCCATTGGGAGGTACTAAATATTATATACCCAGGGTAAGTGAGGAAAACAAAGCATGAAATTGCTGCAATTATTGTTGTGGGGTATATTGATCTATTACGGATATAAAGTTGTCAAACATATCTTCCAGCCCAAATCCGGCAGGCCATCCGTACAAGGCAAACCTAAAAAGAAATCGCTCGATATCGATGAATCGCAAATTGAAGATGCTGACTTTGAAGATATCGATACTTAAGAATAGGAATTTCTTTTGGTGATTGAAAATTCATTGATGAAATCAGTTGTAAGAAATACTGCTTATAATAATTTAAGCAAACTGGAGTTAATCGCCAAATTACGCCAATCTGAACTGAAAATTAAGGAATTTGAGCAAGATCAATCAAGAGTTAATACCATATATTACATCACTAGAAGTTTGTCCAAAGAATTAGATCTTGACAATCTTCTGCAGCTGCTAATGGATGAAGTGAAAAACGCATTACAGGCTGATCGATGCACGGTTTTCCTGGTGGATGAATCAAAAAATGAACTTTGGTCCCATATCGGCCATGGGTTAGAAAAAAATGAAATTCGTTTCCCAATTGACAAAGGAATTGCCGGGCATGTTGCGAAATTAGGAGAAGTCGTTAATATCAATGATTGTTACAGCGATCCGCGTTTTAATCCGGAAATCGACAGGAAAACCGGTTACGTAACTCAAAATATGTTGGCTTTCCCGATGCGTAATAATTTGATGGAAGTGATAGGAGTTTTCCAGGTTTTAAATAAACGATCTGGCGAGTTTTCAGATGCGGACGTACGACTGCTTGAAGCAATTGCGCCCATTGCAGCCGTTCAAATTGAAAATGCTCAATTATACGAAGAAATTCGTCAAACTTTTGACAGCCTGGTTTTGACACTCTCCCGAATTATAGATGCCCGGGATCCGCTAACGGCAGGACATTCCCATCGGATTATGCTTTTCGCTGATGCCATTGCACGCGAGGCAAAATGGGATTTCAGCCAACGGGAAGTTCTGAGGATTGCAGCTTTGCTGCACGATTTGGGCAAGATTGGAGTTCGGGAAAGTATTTTGACCAAAAAAGGAAAATTAACAGAAGAGGAATTTGAGCATCTAAAGTACCATGTTGTTCATACCCGAACATTTTTACGGCAAATCCATTTTTCAGGTAAATTTGCCAAAGTACCGGAAATCGCTGCAACACATCATGAGCGAATGGATGGATCCGGATATCCTGACGGATTGAAAGGCAAGGAAATACCATTGGGAGGGCGAATTCTAGCAATATCTGATATTTTTGATGCCTTAACCTCGAAGCGTCATTATCGAGAAAGAATGAATTTCAGTAAAGTTATGAAAATGCTTGAAAATTCTGTTAATATGGAAATAGATGAATATTTTTTCAACTTATTTATGAATATATCTTTAGAGAAGATTATTACAATCCTGGAAATTGCAAATAAAGAAAAGATAGATAAAATGGATTTGTCGAACTTGAGGAAATATTCCTTAAATGATTTAAGAAAAGCTCTAAAATCAAACAAGAAAAAAACAGGTTGGGTTGAATTGTTTTTCAGGTATTATCAGAAAAACTATCTTAAAGAATCTTAAAGTGAAAGAGGTATTTGGATGGAACGAACAGTTATTTCAACAAATCATGCACCTGCAGCAATTGGCCCTTATAGCCAGGCGATTAAAACTTCAGGCCAGCTTTTATATACTGCCGGTCAAATTCCTTTAGATCCGGAAACGGCAGAGATTGTCGGGAATGATATTATTGAACAAACGCACCAGGTTTTTAAGAATATCAAGGCCATATTGGAAGCTGCTGGGGCAGATTTTCAAAATATTGTAAAAACCACTGTATTCTTAAACGATATTTCCGATTTTGCAGCTATGAACGAAGTTTACGCTCAGTATATCTCCGAGAATCCACCGGCTCGATCTGCCGTTGGTGGGCTACAATTGCCAAAAGGAGTATTAGTCGAGATTGAATGTGTTGCGGCGATTTGATGAGGATTTTAATTATTAGATTTCGAATGGTTAATTTTAAATCTATCACCAAGCCCTCATTAATTTTAGTTTTTATTTTCTGTATTCATATTTATCCATTTTCTAAAACCTGTTCTCAATCTAAATCTGAAATGACAATCCAGGATACACTCACTAAAGAGGTAAAGCGCTTACCATCTCCAAAATCTGCAATGATTCGCTCAATTATTTTTCCAGGATGGGGACAATGGTATAATGGTATTAAATGGAAGGCTGCACTCGTTTTCGCAACTGAAACTGGCATCATTGGAGCGTCAATTTATTGGAATAACCGGTTAAATAAATCACAAGTTGAAGCAAATAGAATATTATATAAGGATTATCGGAATCAATCTTATTGGTTTCTTGGATTGGCGATCTTAATAAGCATGGGAGATGCTTACATCGATGCCCATTTAGCTGGATTTGATGTGTCACCTGATCTCTCGTTTAGGGAAGATGACAAGAAATTTAAATTAAACTTTTCATTTAAATACTAACTGAATCAATGAAAATAGTTTTGAATTATACTGAAAAATTAGTTAATTTATTTTAATTGTTTTTTATAAAATAAATAAGAACACGAAAAATAGCTTAAATCTATGAATCAAAATACTTGTATAGACAAACCTCGTGAGAATTGTGGCATAATGGGTATTTATGGCGGTGCAAATGCTTCAGAATTGGCCTATTTGGGACTTCATGCATTACAACATAGAGGTCAGGAAGCAAGTGGAATTGTAACCACTGATGGAGACCAGGTTTATCGACATATTGGTACAGGCTTGGTAAACGATATCTTTAATGATCCGAACATATTATCTGGGCTGAAGGGCCATATTGCTGTTGGACACAACCGTTATTCAACAACCGGTTCTAGTACTCTCCTTAATTCACAACCGATTTTAGTCAAAAGCAAACAAGGTTCGCTGGCAATAGCTCATAATGGTAATCTGACAAATTATAAATCGCTTCGTAGAGAGCTTGAGAATTCAGGTTCAATATTTCAAACCACTAATGATAGCGAGGTGATCCTGCATCTTGCTGCACGGTCGAAGAAGAATGGAATAGTTGAACAATTATTGGATGCATTACGCCAGGTTAAAGGCGCTTTTTCTCTTGTTTTTCTAACTCGAAATGAACTTATTGTAGCAAGGGATCCATATGGGGTTCGTCCATTGGCATTAGGAAAAATTGGAAATACAATTATCGCCGCTTCCGAAACTTGTGCTTTGGATCTTATCGGCGCTGATTACCTGCGTGATGTGAAACCCGGTGAATTGATTTGTTTTAACCAAAAAGGAGAATTTAGTACCCGTATTTCTGAGCCGGTGAAACCGGCACATTGCATTTTTGAATTTGTTTATTTTTCTCGTCCTGACAGTCGAATATTCGGAGAGTATGTTGATAAGGCACGACGAAAATTAGGCAAGAACCTGGCGATTGGCCATTCTGTTGATGCGGATATAGTCATCAGTGTTCCGGATTCGAGTAATACTGCAGCGATTGGTTATTCACGTCGCAGTGACATAAAATTCGATATAGGATTAATTCGCAATCATTATATCGGACGGACGTTTATTCAACCGTCGCAAAAGACCCGTGATTTCCATGTAAGGTTAAAGTTTAATGATGTGGGGGGTGTATTGAAAGATCGAAGGGTCGTATTGGTAGATGATTCCATTGTTCGCGGAACAACTATAAAGCATTTAGTCAAAATGTTGAGAAAAGCCGGTGCAAGGGAGGTACATATTCGGGTTTCTTCGCCTCCAATTAAACATCCCTGTTATTATGGTATGGATTTCCCTTCCCAGGGTGAATTAATTGCTGACAGAATGGAGACAGAAGAGATTCGGGAATATTTAGGTGTAGATAGTCTCGAATATTTGACACTAGAAGAGTTACTGGATTCGGTACCTAATGGAGAACTTGGTTATTGTACAGCTTGTTTCAGTGGCAACTATCCCATTCCGGTTGAAGAAAAATTTGAGGAATCGGATATTGAAAAGGAAGTCACTATTCAAGAAATATAATTGAAATAGAATTTTCTTTCTCCATTAACAAATACTTGCCTTTTTCATGCACAATCATTAGTTTTCCGGGTAAAGAGAGGACCGCATCAAGATATTCGATTACATATTTCTAACCCGGCCTGTATTATTATTTCCGGTCTGGACAATCCTATTAGCAGGGTTTATCAATCCACAGTTAATATCCAATAATTTTGATAGTTCCCAATGGCAATTGATTCAATCCCATTTCACTGATTCTGCTTTTTGGAGGTCGTTTCTTTCAATTACAATGCTTATGGCGTCCGTTTTTATTATCAACCAATTTACTGATATCCAAAGCGATCAAAAAAATAACAAACTGTTTCTTTTAGCAGATGGAATGGTGTCGAGAAAAACTGCAATTAGTGTAACTACGGTTTGTATTCTCCTTGCCTTCTTTTTTGCAGTACAAAAGGATATTCATTTGGTAATGCTTTGTTTTGCGCTTTTTCTTGTAACTGGCATTGGTTACAGTCTTCCGCCATTTTTATGGAAAGACAGGCCGATTGCTGGATTACTTGTTAATTTGATTGGTGGTTTATTAACATTTATGATTGGCTGGCAAATTACGGCTATGCTAACCTTAGAAACAATTATCAACGCAGTTCCTTATATGTTTGCCATTGGCGCTGTTTATCTTTTAACAACGATGCCCGATAAGATTGGTGATCAGCACGTTGGCAAAATTACATTTGCAGTAAAATTTGATTTGCGCACAACGATTTTAACGGCACTGCTGTTGGAAATTGCTTGTCTAATTTTGGCTATTTTGTTTATGGATTTTTTGATACTTTTTCCTGCGCTTGCGGTTTTACCATTTTTTGTCAAACTTCTTTTTAAAGACGATCTAAGCAGTATCATTCAAGCAACTAGATTTGCGATCTTATTTTTATCATTAGCAGTCGTATTATTATTCCCTGCATATGCAGTTTTGATGTTAGGAATATTTTTTTTATCGAAATGGTATTATCGGAATCGGTTTCAACTAAATTATCCCAATTTCTCACATATTTCAGAGGTGTTGAATGATTAACATCAAGGAAAATTCTTGTGATTTTTGTGGCGCTTGTGTGGCGATATGCCCGCCGGATTGCATTGAGCTTTATGAAGCAGAAATAGTCATCGTTCATGAAAAATGCACAAACTGTAAATTATGTGTTTGGGTTTGTCCCATTGAGGTCCTTGAGTACGTGGAAAAAGCGGCATGAAAGAAAACTTTGATGTTGTGATTGTGGGAGGTGGGCCGGCAGGTTCAACTGCAGCTGAATTTGTAGCGAAAAATGGTGCATCTGTTTTACTCCTGGAAAAAGGCCGGGATATCGGTGTCCCAGTTCGCTGTGCCGAAGGTGTAGGGGCCGACGGCCTCAGGTTATTTTTTGAACCAAAACCTCAACATATTCAAACACCCATTAATGCAGTAAACCTAATCTCTTCAAATGGAACAAAATTGAAATTTGTAGGGGGGGAGATAGGATTCATTTTAAATAGAAAAGTTTTTGATCATTATATTGCCGAAAGGGCCGCTTTAGCAGGAGCAGAAATTCGAACCAGAGCTTGTGTGACTGGCTTGCTTCACAATAATGGCTCGATTAATGGCGTAAGTTTTATTTCCGAGAATAAGAAATACGAAGTGTCTAGTAAAGTGGTGATTGGAGCAGATGGTTCGGAATCTCGAGTTGGGCGATGGGGGGGAATCCATACCCAACTAAAACTCAAAGATTTTGAATCTGTCATTCAATATATTTTAACGGATGCTGAATTTAAGCCAACCACCTGCGATTTTTATTTTTCTGAAAACTACTCGCCGGGAGGATATTTATGGGTTTTTCCACGTGGAGAGGGAGTGGCCAATGTGGGATTGGGTGTTGCTGGACAATATGCCAGGGAGGAATCCGCCAAATCAAATTTGGATCGCTTTATAATGAAATATTATCCAAATGCCAAAAAATTAAACACTACCATGGGATGTGTTCCCTGTGCTAAAACTCTAAAGCAAATCGTTGCACCTGGGTTGCTTTTGGCGGGTGATGCTGCGAGACAAGTAAATCCGCTTTCCGGTGGAGGCATTATAAGTGGGATGATTGGCGGTAAATTAGCGGGTATAACGGCAGCTAAGGCCGTAAAAAAAGGAGATTATTCAAAAGAATTCCTACTGCAATATGAACGTGAGTGGTATAAAGCCGAGGGGAATGTTCATACTATTTTTTACCGGCTAAAAGAAACAATTAGCCAATTTACAGATGAGGATCTCAATGAAATTGCTGAATCAGTAGCAAATCTAACCGAATCCCGTAAAAATGTGATCAAGTTCATGAAAATGGTTTTGTTCAAACATCCGCATTTAGTAAAAGATGCTGTGCTGGTTTTTAAAGATGTGATCAAACAAAATTTAAAGCTAAGTTAGGTATGATCGATATCCATTAACTCAGGTAAACTTACGAAACGGAAGCCTCTCTCTTGCAAAGTAGGAATCAATTTTCTTAATCCCTCCACTGTCTGGAGTCGACTTATTTTTTCAGATGGTGCGCCATCGTGTAAAATAATAACACTGCCACATCGAGTTCGTTTTAAAACCCTTGAAACTAATTTTTGAGTACCGGGCAAAGCGGTGTCCCGCGGATAAACATCGCCAATCACAGCTTTATGATTGGTGTTCGCTGTAATGGCCAGCACTTTCCTGTTAAAAAGCCCATAAGGCGGTCTCATCAAAAGGGTAGTTACACTACAGATATTTTCTATTGCTTTTTTTGTCTCCAGAATCTCTGATTCGATCTGGCCATTCCCTAGTTTAGTTAAAGTAGGATGGGTGAAAGTATGATTGCCTATTTGATGTCCAGAATTAAAGATTTGTTTAGTTAACCTAGGCTGTAAGTTTACATTTGACCCGATCAAAAAAAATGTAGCGTGAACGGCAAAATCGTCGAGGATTTCAAGGATTTGAGGTGTGAAGATTGGATTAGGTCCATCGTCAAAAGTAAGGGCAATGACTTTTCTTTTTGTATCGGCCCGCCAAAATACTCGCTTTGATAACAGAAAGCCAAAACGTTCCAATCCTATAAAATAACTGATGTCGTTCAGTGTTTTTCGTAATACTTTTTTCATTGTTATGGGTATAATATATAATTATTTTAATTAGGATTTTTTTATTTTTGGATTTGGAATCATTTTTTATAAATTAAAGTTAAATGGTTTGACAATAGGTATTATTTTAAGAGATTAAATTGCAATTCAATAAATCACTATTGAAATTAAAATTCCGCAATAATTTTTAGTAAACATTCAAGATCCGACCATTTTTTGAGATTTAAAATAATAAAATTTATAAATACTGACATATAATCATCGTTTTTTATGGCACTTTTCAATAAACTTCGTTCAAAATTAAGTAAAACCCGTACTGGTTTATTTAACAAACTTCAAAGCACCATATCGTTAAAACCCAAAATAGACGAAGAACTGTTCGAAGAGATCGAAGAGATATTAATAACGAGTGATGTAGGAATTGATACAACATTAAGTATTATTGATGGTGTTCGTAGTCGTGTCAAGCAGGGTCGGATAACCGAATCGCAAGAAGTACATGGAATATTGCGGGAGGAGATAAAAGGGTTGTTGAATAGCAATAATCATGAAACCAGCCCTGATTTTTTTATGGTGAATGCCAAACCTTACGTGATAATGGTTGTTGGTGTTAATGGTACAGGTAAAACGACTACCATCGGAAAACTTGCGCTAAATTTTAAGAAAAAGGATAAACGGGTGCTTGTCGCTGCTGCCGATACTTTTCGTGCTGCTGCATCGGATCAATTGGAGATTTGGGCGAAGCGTTCCGGAAGTCAAATTGTTCGTCAGGATGAGGGTGCAGACGCCGCATCTGTTGCTTATGATGCTATTAGCGCATCACTCGCGAGGGATATCGATGTCGTAATTGTGGATACTGCCGGTCGTCTCCACACAAAAACAAACCTCATGGAAGAATTGAAAAAAGTAGATCGTGTTATTGCCAAGCAAATACCCAATGCACCCCACGAAAGGTTGTTGGTTTTGGATGGCACAACCGGCCAAAACGCCAGGCGGCAGGTTGAGGAGTTTGGCAATGCCATAAACCTTACAGGTCTTGTTTTAACCAAACTTGATGGAACAGCTAAAGGTGGAGTTGTCATTGGAATCGCAAATGATTTTAAAATTCCAATAAAATTTATTGGCCTTGGCGAACAAATAGACGATCTTGAACCGTTTGATTCAAATTCATTTGTAGATGCTATATTCGATCCAGCTTTTAAGTGATTATAAAATATTCAAATCAAAATGTTTTTAGAATAAAAGAATGAAATTATTTTTATGGTTTCCCGATATTAAAGCAAGAATAAAATATTACTCATACAAATCTTCCGGGAAGTACCGGGAGGAGGAATGAAAAAATGAAAATAAATAGAATTGTTCTCATCGGATTTATAGTGTCACTCTTTACTACGTCTGCACTGTTAGCGCAAATACTTACAAGTTCCAGGGTACAAGGCTCTCCCCAATTCACAATCAATATCCAAAATGTTGCTGGGGATGACGATATGAGTGCTTTAGTTGTTAAGGTAAATATACCCTATGATGAATTGCAATTTCTTAAGAAGAAAAATAAAGAATACCGGGCGGAAGTTGAACTGACGATCATTCTCCGGAATCAAGATGAAGAACAGGTTTTTGCAAAGACATATAAAAAAGCTGCAATCACTTCTAATTATGATAGTACAAATTCTAATTTAATCTATAGTCAATTCAATATTTCCGTTGAAGCAGCCCCGGGGGAATATAATTTTCTTTGTCAAGTAACAGATTTGGATTCTAAAAATACCGGTGAATTTAGCCGGAAAATAAAAATGGAGGATTTTAACAGCCAGGAACTTAGTGTTAGCGATTTGTTTTTGTTAAATTCCCAAATCCTAAATTCAAATAAAATAGAGTGGCTTAAAGATCAGTTTTCAGACAACCTAAAAGATGATCAGAATTTTCTCGTTACTATGTTTGAAATTTATAGTAAAACTCAAGGTGACTTTGAAATAGAATATGCTTTGTTGGATTTTCGTAATAAGCAGCTTGAAAAAGGTAAATTTAAACAACTAAAAAAAGAATTTCGTACTGAAGTTTATATTCCTTTTTCTCAGTCGGTTTTAAGTTCAGGAAGATACACTCTATCTCTAAAAATAAAGACAAGCAAAAATCGAATAGAAGTTAAAAGGTATATTCTGCGCCAGGTTATGCAAGGCTCTTTATATCTGCTGGAAAATTTAGAAGAATCAATATCGCAAATGCAATACTTGACCGACAGGCAAGAAGTTGATAAAATTAAAAGAGCGCCTCCACAAAAAAAACAAAAACTATTCGAGGAATTTTGGGCTAAAAAAGATCCAACCCCGGGTACCCCAACCAACGAGTTAATGGATGAATATTATAGACGAATAGCGTATTCAAATGCTCATTTTTCCGTTATGCGTCCAGGGTGGAAGTCTGATATGGGTATGGTTTATGTTTTGTTTGGCGCGCCCAATGATGTCGACAGGGAGCCGTTTAATGCACAAGCTTCCATTTATTCAGCTAGACAAATTCATGCGTACGAGCAATGGTATTATTTTGAAAGGAATCGTCAATTCATTTTTGCTGATTATTATGGACTGGGTGAGTTCCAATTATTAAATCCTGAAGAATTATATAGAGATCGTTAGTTTACAATCAATCAAGAGCAAGTGTCTATACTTCCTATTAAGCCCCCTTCCTTACTAAAGGGAGACAAAATCGGTGTCCTGTCTTTAGCAAGTCCGATGCTACCTGAAAAGTTAAACCAAGGGGTAAGATATTTGAAGAACTGCGGATATTCTGTAGTCTTTGGTGATCATGTAAAGGATTCAGATGGTTATCTCGCCGGGACTGATAAGGATAGGTTGGATGACCTTCACTCTATGTTTCGTAACCCAGAAGTGAAAGCAATTTTTTCAAGCAGAGGCGGGTATGGGACTTCTCGCTTATTAGATAATTTGGATTTTGATTTGATTTGTAAAAATCCCAAAATACTGATGGGGTATAGTGATTTAACGGCTATTCAATTAGCAATTTGGCGACGAACAGGATTAATTACATTCTCGGGACCTATGGTTGCCGTCGAAATGACGGGAATCGATCCTTTCACAGAAAAAAACATGTGGTCTATATTAAGCTCATATGAATCGGACAATCATTTTCCGGAGGGTTCATTTGTTTCACCTGAAATTATCGTCCCCGGGAAGGCAAACGGCCGGTTATTAGGAGGTTGTTTGAGTGTGCTGGTCAGCATTTTGGGAACTCCTTATCAACCGGATTTTGATGGTGCGATTTTGATTTTGGAAGAGGTCGGCGAAGAACCGTACCGAGTAGATCGGTATTTCAGTCATCTAAAATTAATGGGTGTTTTCGAACAGGTTAATGGAGTGATTCTCGGGCAATTTTTGGATTGTGAAGCAGAAGAAGGAAAACCAAGCTTAAGTATTACTGAGGTCATTAATGATTATCTTGGTGGCCTTAGCGTACCGGTAGTCTGTGGGTTTCAATATGGTCATCAAGCAAAAAAATTAACGATACCAATAGGCGCCCAGGTTGAAATCGATACGGAAATTCTCAAAGTTAGATTGTTGGAAACAGTTGTTGAAACAGGATGATGGCAGTAAATTTATCACCCCCAAAATAATTACATTATCGAATTGTGGCTAAATTGCGATTAGGAGTTCTGGCATCTGGAAGAGGATCAAATTTCAAAGCTATTTTGACTGAAATTCAAAGAGGCAGACTGGATGCTGAGGTTTGTGTTCTGGTCTCCAATAAAAATTCAGCGGGGGTATTGTTTTATGCAACGCAAAGTGGGATCCTAGCAGAATATCTTTCAAAGAAGAATTTCGCATCTCCTCAAGAATATGATGCGGAAATAGTTAAAATCTTTAATAAATATAAAGTTAATTTTGTTGTATTGGCGGGCTATCTCAAATTTCTAACACCTGAGTTGATTAACTATTACCCTAATAGGATATTAAACATTCACCCGGTGCTGCTTCCATCATTCGGAGGTGAAGGAATGTATGGAGTTCATGTGCATAATGCCGTCCTTAAACGGGGTTGTAAGATTTCAGGGGCGACGGTTCATCTTGTGGATGAAATCTATGATCACGGTCCAATTATTCTCCAGAAGTCGGTTCCGGTTTTAGAAAATGATACGGAAGAAACTTTGGCTGCCAGGGTCCTGATAGTAGAACATGAGATATTCCCCAAAGCTCTTCAACTTTTTGCTGAAGATCGAATCCGCATATATGATAACCGTGCATTAATTCTTAAAAAATAGCAATATTTAAGATAATACTTGTTTACAACTCCATTTTGGTTTTATTATAACGGGATCTATTTTCATAAAATTGAAAAAGCATAATTGTAAGTATAAAATAGTTGCAAAATTGATCCCTCCCATGGCAGTGATAAGGTCATGAATAGTCCAAGTTAATTAATCATTCTATTTATTTAAAAATGAAGGAGTTCCCGAGTATCATATGAGTGAGGTTTGTATTAAAAAAGCAATAATTAGCGTTTATGATAAAACAGGCATATCAGAATTTACAGAAAATTTAAGTAATTTTGGTTATGAGATTCTCAGCAGTGGTGGGACGGCAGAACACCTAAGGAATCATGGGATTCAAGTTCAAGATATTTCCGAGTACACAGGTTCTCCTGAAATACTTGGCGGGAGAGTAAAAACAATTCATCCAAAGATAGCTGCAGGAATTCTGTCAATTAGAAATAATGTAGAACATGAAAGACAATTAAGAGAACTGGATATTGGGCCAATCGACGTAGTTGTGGTTAATTTGTATCCTTTTTTAGAACATACAGGTGATAAAAATAAATCACACCAGGATATGGTTGAATTGATCGATATTGGCGGGCCAACGTTGATTCGCTCAGCAGCAAAGAATTATTCAGATGTTGCTGTGATAACATCCACTGAACAATATCACTGGATCCAGGAGGAGATGGAAAAGAATCAAGGATCATTTTCCCAGGAATCTCGCAAAAAATTAGCGGTCCAGGCTTTTCAATTGACATCATTTTATGATGGCATGATTGCCGAATATTTTACCGGGGATACTGGCTTTAACAATCAATTAAATGATAGATTGGTTTTGCCTTTGCAAAGGACATCAAAACTGAGATATGGAGAAAACCCTCATCAAAAAGCCGGGTATTATCAAATAAATTCCGGGCCTGAGATTGATGGTTTTGAGCAACTCCATGGTATTGATTTGTCATACAATAACATAATGGATGTAGATGCAGCTCACTCAATTATTTCTGATTTTGAACGGCCATCAGTTGCAATTATAAAACATACCAATCCTTGTGGAATAGGTTCAGGGAAAGATTTAGTAGCGGCATATCAAAAAGCAATGGCCGCAGATTCTGTTTCTGCATTTGGGGGTATAATGAGTGTCAATCGATCGATTACAGTATCATTGGCAGAACAACTGAAATCTCATTTCCTGGAAGTACTATTGGCGCCTGAATTTGAAGAGAATGCATTATTACTGTTACAAAAGAAAAAAAAACTAAGGATTCTCAAGTATCACCCGAAAAAGAATATGGATGCTAAGTTGTGTATTCGCAATAGTTTGAATGGTTTTTTAATCCAAGAAGAAGATAATATTCAATTAAAAGATTCAGAAATTAGAGTGGTTTCAAAACGCCAACCCAGTGAAAATGAAATGGAATCTATGGCTTTTGCCTGGCGTGCTGTAAAGCATGTAAAATCAAATGCAATTGTCTTTTCTAAGAGTGATCGTCTTCTTGGTATTGGAGCAGGACAGATGTCAAGAGTAGATTCTGTGGCGTTAGCCATTCAAAAAACAAAAAATGCGGGATTATCACTTTTGGCATCGGTAATGGCTTCGGATGCGTTCTTTCCATTTCGGGACGGTGTTGATACTGCTGCAAAAGCCGGGGTAACCGCTATTATTCAACCGGGTGGTTCCATTCGAGATGAAGAAGTAATTGATGCTGTAAATGAACACGGAATGACTATGGTATTCACAGGTAAACGCCATTTCCGACACTAAGGAATATCTTAATTGTAAAAGATTTCAAAAAGGAATTTTGTAGCCACATATGGAGTGAATAAGGCAATGAATTTATTTAATTATTTTTCAAATGATATTGCAATTGATTTAGGAACGGCTAACACACTGGTTTATGCGAAAGACAAAGGTATTTTAATTAATGAACCTTCAATTGTAGCGATTAGCCGGGTTAATCAAGAAATCGTAGCGATTGGAGAAGATGCACGCGAAATGATAGGCCGTACGCCGGATGAAATTTCAACGATAAGACCATTAAAGGATGGTGTGATTGCTGATTTTGAATTGGCGGAAGAGATGATCAGATATTTCATCCGTAAAATGAAATTCAATCGTTTTATTCGGCCTTTGGTTGTTGTTTGTATTCCTTCTGGAATTACAGAAGTTGAAAAACGTGCAGTCCGTGATTCGGCCGAGCATGCAGGCGCCCGGGAAGTGTACTTAGTGGAAGAACCTATGGCAGCCGCGATTGGCGTCGATATGCCAATTATGGATCCGATTGGCAGCATGATTGTAGACATCGGGGGTGGCACCACCGAAATAGCGGTGATTGCACTTGGTGGTATTGTCACAAGCGTTTCTGTTAGAATCGCTGGAGATGAAATGGATGAAGCGATTGTTCAATATATGAAACGAAAATACAATTTATTGATAGGAGAAAAAACCGGTGAGCAGATAAAATGCACAATTGGCTCAACACTACCTTACAAAGAAGACGGTTCATTACATGTAAAAGGTAGAGATTTAATTGCAGGGATTCCCAAAACAGTTGAAATTACATCTAAAGAAATTCAAGAGGCTTTGACAGAACCCGTAAATTCTATCGTCGAAGCGGTTAAACTTACACTTGAACGCACTCCGCCAGAGTTATCTGGTGATATTTTAGATAGAGGTATTATTCTTTCCGGAGGTGGCTCACTGCTAAAAGGCCTTGATATGTTTATTCGAGACAAAACAAACCTGGTGGTAAGTGTCGCAGAAGACCCGCTAACCTGCGTAGTGAGAGGGACTGGGCTGATTGTTGAAGATATTGAAAAATACATGAAAGTTCTTAACAAACCAAAAAAATACTAGCTCCAAATGATTCGTTGGGAAAGATACACTCAAAGTTTTCGGGATTACAGTATACTATTTTTCATTCTTACTCTTTCATTACTCCTCATTATAAATAATAAAACACCACAAGTAACCTGGATAAGATCACATGTTCTAAATGCAACGGGGGTTTGGAACAATTGGATGAGTTCAATATATCAATATCGCTCATTAAAAAGAGAAAATGAAATCATTCGAATCCGGTTAGCTGCTCTTTCATACGAAAATAGTTTATTGAAAGAAGCTTACTTGGAAAATGACCGCTTAAGACAAATGCTGGATTTCAAAAAGAGCAGTGCCTACGATTTAATACCGGCTTCGATTATAGTGCAAAATTATGAAGGTTTCTCTCACGCTATTTTACTTGACATTGGAACAAGTGATGGAGTTCAACCGGGAATGCCGGTGTTGGCAAGCAAAGGACTGGTAGGACGAGTTGTAACCGCAGGGGATCATATTTCGGTAGTGCAAGTTTTGGATGATATTAATTTTCGGGTTGGGGCTATGATTCAAAGAACAAGAATAACAGGGATCGTTAAAAACACGGACGAAAATAAACTCATTTTGAATTACGTTCCTATCACTGAAGATATAAAACTTGGCGATGTGATCATTACATCAGGGAATAGCGCAATATATCCCAAGGGAATTGAAATTGGATATGTAAGCAAAGTTGAAGAACCACCGGCCGCTTTATTTAAGCTAATTGAAATTACAACCTCAGTTAATTTGAATAACTTGGAGGATTCATTCATTATCGGAAATCCACGGCGTTAATCCATGAAATATTTGGTTCCAGCAGTTACTTTTCTTGGCGCCCTGGTTGCTCAAAGAACAATTGCTGATTTTATGGCAATATATGAGGTAAAGCCAAATTTTATTGTGATTTACTTGATTTTTCTAAGCTTAAAATTTGGCCGGGTTTTCGGATGCCTGGCTGGCTTTTTTATCGGGTTGGTTGAAGATGCAATTTTATCAACTCTTTTTGGACTCAGCGCTTTTTGTAAATCGTTTATCGGTTTTTTTACACATAATGTCCCGATAGGTTTTATGGGGACTTCAATATTGGATACAGGATTTCTTATATTTATGGTAACACTTTCTCATAATTTCCTATACGGATGGATATTTTCTTTCGGAACAGAAGTGGATGGAATTTATTTATTTTTTCGTTTTTCTCTACCGGGTGCACTCTATACATCCTCAATCGGACTGATTGTTTGGGCAATTTATCCTAAATTATTAGTTGTGATGTATGAAAAATAATAGAATAGCTTCGTTTCCATCTCAAGTAAAATTAGTCTATTGGATCAGTCTAATTGCATTAACGGTTGTTTTAATATTTAGGCTGTTTTATCTGCAAATATTACATAAAACAGATTATAAATTACAATCCGACCAGAATAGAATTCGTGAAGTTACATTAAAACCATTACGGGGATTGATTTACGATCGTAATAAAACATTAATTGTAAATAACTCTCCGGCGTTTTCATTACATGCAATTCCATATAATTTACAGAATAATCCAGATCTTTATAATCGAATTGGCGAGTATATCAATAAAACACCTGAGGAGCTAAAAGCAGCTGTTCGAAGAAATATGCGAGGTTATTTTCTCCCGGTTCGATTAATGCGGCAAGTTGATATATCTATTGTAACTCGTTTTGAAGAAATGCGAATGGAGTTTCCGGGAGTAGGTTTTTGGATCGAACCTATACGATCCTATCCTTCTAGTGTGCGTGCAGCTCATGTTCTTGGATACTTAGGTGAAATTACAAGCACAGAATTAAAAAATAAATCCAACCCGGAGTATCAATCTGGAGATGTAATTGGAAAAAGAGGGATTGAAAGTTTTTATGATGAAAAATTACGAGGGAAATCGGGTCTCGAATATGTTGAAGTGGATGCTTTAGGGCGAGAAGTAAAAAAACTAAAAAATCCTCTAAAGGAAAAATCTATACCGGGATTAAACCTTGATCTAACATTAGATGTAGATTTACAAACTTTAGCGGAAGAGTCAATGGGGGAATCTCGCGGTAGCATTATCATGCTGGATTTGGAAGATGGCGGGGTTTTAGCTATGGTCAGTAAACCTGATTTTAACCCGCGTGACTTGGCTGGGGTAATCTCTCCTACAGTTTGGCGAAATCTTCAAAATAATCCTGAACATCCGTTTTATAATCGCTCTTTGCAAAGCTTATATCCTCCTGGCTCAACTTATAAAATAGTTGTGGTAATGGCTGCTATAGCAAATAAGGTGATAAAACCAACCTCGGTTGTGAATTGCGCGGGTTCATACCGATTTGGAGTTCGATATTTTAAATGTTGGAAATCAAAAGGGCATGGTAGAATGAATTTGCTTAAAGCTATTGAACAATCATGCAACGTCTATTTTTACCAATTAGGGTTAAAAGTTGGGTTAGATGAGTGGTCTAAATTTAGCAGAATTTTTTTGTTCGGTAAAAAAACGGGTGTCGATTTTCCTTTGGAAAATTCAGGATTAGTTCCGGATCATGAGTATTTTGATAATCGTTACGGTGAAAAAAAATGGACAAAAGGGTTGTTGGTAAATTTATCTATAGGCCAGGGAGATCTTTTAGTTACGACATTACAAATGGTACAATTTGCTGGAATAATTGCAAAAAGAGGAATCTATCATAAACCACACTTGCTAAAATCGACTCAAAACCAAATTACTCAGGAAACGATTGTTTACGAATCAAGTCCATTGAAAATTGAAGAACTTCCTGAGGAGGCGTATGATATTGTACATGAAGGGATGTTTAGAGTTGTTAATGGAGAAAAGGGCACTGCAAAAGCCGCCAGAGTTCCGGGGATAAATGTTGCTGGTAAAACCGGAACAGCACAAAATTCACATGGTAATGATCATGCATGGTTTATCGGTTTCGCTCCTCGTGAAAACCCAAGAGTTGCCATAGTTGTTCTCATTGAAAATGGCGGAGGAGGTGGTAGTATAGCCGCTCCTAAAGCAGGAAAGCTTTTAAAACTATATTTCCAAAAATATCCGGCAGAAACTCCGAGTAGCCTAGCTAGTAAGAATTGAAATTATGGATCAGTGTTGATGTTTACTAACAAAATTAAACACAACTTCAGTATTTTAGATTTGGGTCTAATTATCTGTATGTTTATGCTGATTTCGATTGGTTTAATCAGTATTTACAGTGCTACTTCAGGACAGATTGGTGAATTAGCATCTAACAATTTCCAAAGGCAGGTGTACTGGTTATGTTTTGGAATCATTTTATTTATCCCTGCCATATTGATAAATTCCAAATTGTACATGGCTTTGGCGTATGTTTTTTATGGTTTTATCATGCTGGCATTGATTGTTGTTTTAATCAAAGGTATTTCTGGGGGTGGAGCTGCTAGATGGTTGTCGGCAGGTGGTCTTCGTTTTCAACCATCGGAATGGGCAAAATTAGCAACGATATTTGCTCTTGCGCGTTTTCTTACGGATCATCATGATAAATTGGATGATAAAAGAACTTTGCTTATCCTTGCCGGTCTTGGGATACTTCCTTTTATACTTATCTTTAAGCAGCCAGATCTCGGCACTTCTTTAGTTTTTATAGCAATTATCCCGGCTATGCTATTTTGGGCAGGCGTATCTCCGCTAATTTTGTTATTAACGTTTATCCCGGGATTAACAATGCTAGCTTCGTTTGAATTATGGTCTTTTTCCTTAATTATGGGAATATTGTTAATTGTATTATTCTTCGCAAGTAGGAACATGATTTTTACTTTTGGCCATATTGTCCTCAATATTTTTGTAGGTGTTATTACACCATTTCTTTGGAACTCATTGGAGGCCTACCAACAGAAAAGAGTGCTTTCCTTCCTTGGAATCGTTAGCGATCCAAAAGGAATCAGCTACCAGGTAATTCAATCAAAAGTAGCAATCGGATCAGGTGGGATCACCGGGAAAGGTTTTTTAGAAGGCACACAAACACAATTAAGATTTCTTCCGGAGCAACATACAGATTTCATCTTTTCTGTTATTGGAGAGGAATTTGGCATTTTAGGTTGTATAACAGTTATTGTTTTGTTTGTCCTATTAATTTCACGAGGAATTCAAGTTGCTTCTAACGTGAAAAACCGGTTTTCATCATTGGTTGTCATAGGTATCACAACGATGATTTTATACCATTACTTTGTCAATTTGGGTATGGTAATGGGCCTGATGCCAGTTACCGGTCTTCCGCTGCCGTTTATTAGCTATGGGGGTTCTTTTTTAAATACCTGTATGGTTTCAATCGCTTTAATACTCAATTTTTCTCTTCGTCGACATGAATACTAGTAAATGGACATTTTTTGGGGATTCATAAAAATTCTAAATTATATTGATGTTTTTACTTCTCGTTCTGCAAAATGCTGAATTGAAAATAAGCTTGATTTTTTTGTATAACTTTTATAAAATTCAATATGATAAGTGAAATTAAATAATGAGTTTAAAAGACTATTTAACATCTTTTCAAATTCAATGGAAACAACTCCTTTTTTTTGAGCTTTTCTAAATTAACTTCTTCTAAGAATAAATATATAACATTTAATATTATCGGGTAACTTGGAGGTATCAAATGAATTTTAAAAATGGAATTTTTGTCATTACTTTTTTTATCGTATGTTTATTTATTAGTGCCTGTTCATCCACAAATCCTGAAATGACAAGCCAGAGACCAGGTGAACAAAATGTAAATCAAACAGAACCTTCGGATGAAGATCAAGTTTTGCAGCTTTTAGGTATACCTAAAGCCGGTGAAGAAGAAACAAATCTGGATTCAGTGATAAAAGAAAAAGAAGAGATGGAGCAGAAAGTAAAAAAATTGGAATCCGAATTATTAGAAAAGAATGCCACCATCTCTCAATTAACAAATGAGATTGGGGAAAAAGAGAAACAACTTACAGAAAGAGAAAAATTGTTGATTGATTTACAACCTACACAACCTCCAAAATCAAGAGGGAATGAAAGTGCCTACCGATCTGCTCTTTCCGAGTACATGGCTAAGGACTATAAGACGGCAATTCTCAGCTTTGAACAGTTACTTCAAAATGACATGAACAATTCCTTATCTGATAATTGTCAATATTGGATAGGTGAATGCTATTATGGTCTTGGAGAATTTCAAACTGCTTTAATTGAGTTTGAAAAGGTGGCAAATTTTATTAATTCAAATAAGGAAGATGCCGCTCAACTAAAAATCGGGTTTTGTTATGAGAAGTTGGGGCAAATGGATAGTGCAAAACAAGCCTTTCAGCGGCTCTTGGATAAATTCCCCAACAGTGAATTTGCAGCAACTGCTCAGCAACTGTTAGTAAAATTTCAATGAGAAATAATTTTTATGCCTGAGTTGCGCAAGGATCCGATAGTTGGCCGTTGGGTAATAATATCCACAGGAAGGGGGAAAAGACCATCAGATTTTATTGTTGAAACGGTTAAAAGACAAGGCGGATTCTGCCCTTTTTGCGAAGGGAACGAAGTTAAAACACCTCCTGAAGTTCTGGCTTATCGAGAAGCAGAAAAAAAAGCAAACCAACCGGGTTGGCGGGTAAGAGTTGTGCCAAATAAATATCCGGCTTTACAAGTTGAAGGGGAGCTGAATCGTGTGGGTGATGGTGTTTATGATACTATGAATGGAATAGGTGCTCATGAAGTTATCATCGAAACTCCGGAACACAAAAAAGATTTAATCGATCTGGATTCCAGTCATATTCAAGAAATTTGGTGGGCAATAAAAGAGAGAATGTTAGACCTTAAAAAAGACATTCGTTTTAAGTATATCCTTGTGTTTAAAAATCATGGAGCAGCTGCTGGTGCTTCTTTGGAACATTCCCATTCACAACTGATTGCAACTCCAATCATTCCAATTCAAGTTGCAGAAGAATTGAAAGGATTTCAAGAATATTATAAGTACAAAGAACGTTGTATTTTTTGTGATATTATCCATCAGGAAAGAAATTCCGGGAAACGAATCATTTTAGAAAATGAAATGTTTGTTTCTTTAGAACCTTTTGCACCTCGTTTTCCATTTGAGACATGGATATTGCCCAAAAATCATCTAGCAAAATTTGAAAATTCACAGAAAGAAGATTTTCACCATTTCGCATTAATTGTCAAAGAAACCTTGATCAGATTAAATCGAGCACTTTCAGATCCGCCATATAATTTTATGATTCATACTGCACCCCTCTCGGATGATAATAAACAAAATTTTCACTGGCATATGGAAATTATACCAAAACTAACAAAAATTGCCGGCTTTGAATGGGGGTCTGGATTTTACATTAATCCTACTTTGCCAGAAGATGCGGCAAAATTTCTTCGAGAGATTCACATTTAATCAAATCTAGATATGGTACTACTTAAATGACAAACGATACACCGTCGTCTAATATATTATATGTTGTTTCAGAAGTCGTCCCATTTGCCAAAACCGGCGGTTTAGCTGATGTTGCCTCAGCTTTACCTATATCGTTAAAGAGTTTTGGCCATGATATTCGTGTATTCATGCCAAAATATAAGACGATTTCGGAAAGAAAATTTGCTCTCCGGGATGTTATCCGATTAAGAGATTTGGAAATACCACACAAAGATGGAACGGTGACGGTAAGCATCAGAGCCGCATTTTTGCCGAATTCTAAAGTTCAAATATATTTTTTGGATTATCCCCCTTATTTTGATCGCGATGGATTATATGGAGATCCAAAAACCGGAAAAGATTATAAAGACAACGCGGCAAGGTTTTCGTTGTTTGCCCGTTCTGCATTGGAAATGCTTAAAAAATTACATTGGCAGCCGGAAGTGATTCATTGTAATGATTGGCAATGCGGATTAATACCCATCTATTTAAAAACCGTCTACTCAAATGATAATTTCTATAAAAATAGCCGGACACTTTTTACTGTACATAATTTTGCATATAACGGAATTTTTGCATTGAAAATGCTAAAGGAAACCGGTTTAAATTACGATTTGAATAATGACGATAACCCATTAAAGTTCTTTGATAAAATTAGTTTTCTTAAAGGCGGTTTAGAATTAGCAGATTATATCAATACTGTCAGTAAGACATATGCACAAGAAGTTTTGGGAAATCCTGAACTTGCTGCAGGAATGCAGGATGTTTTACACAAAAAATCGAAAAGATTTGTAGGCATCCTCAATGGCGTAAATTACGATGAATGGGATCCTGAAATCGATCCTTTCCTCCATGTTAATTATAGCTCCAGATCAATTGATAAGAAAAAGGAAAATAAAAACATACTCTGCGAAAAAGTTGGCCTAAAATATGACCCATCGATTCCGATTATTGGAATGGTTTCACGATTGGTTCATCAGAAAGGATTTGACTTAATAATTGATGCGATTCCCGATATAGTTAACCTTGGTGTTTATTTCATTATTCTGGGCCAAGGGGTTTTGGAATTTGAAAATAAACTTAAGAAATTGCAAAAGAAGTATCCTGAACAATTGGTGGTAAAAATTGAACTTAATAATTCTTTGGCTCATTTAATCGAAGCGGGAGCGGATATGTTTTTAATGCCGTCTTATTTTGAGCCTTGTGGATTGAATCAGCTTTATAGTATGAAGTATGGAACAATTCCAATAGTGCGTAAAACAGGTGGATTAGCCGATACAGTATTCGACTATAGTAATGATAATAAAAAAGGAACCGGATTTGTTTTTACCGAGTACAATTCAAATGCTATGCTTGATGCAGTAAAAGATGCTATTGACTTGTATAAAAATTATCCGTCTTCTTGGAAGAAATTGGCCGTACGATCTATGAAAAAAGATTTTTCCTGGGATATTTCGTGTAAAAAATATAATAGACTGTATCAAAAATTAATTGATACTAAACGATAATGTGTCGAAATAGAACAATTCTCGGGTGAGACTTTTTTAAAGAACTTTTCAATTTGATGATTATTAAGATGTTACGAAGGTATTTTCTTTTTGAGTAAGAATGGCATATATTTTGTAGGAGAAAAGGTTGATCTGGGTAAATAAATCCTTACTAATATTTAATTTTAACTAATTATAATAGATATCCGGTATGGAAGGCATTCAAATAATTGATCAACAAGTAGGGTACAACGATGATATCATGTACCTAAAAGTGAATGGATATATTGATACACACACTTCGTTGAAGTTAGTCAGCAGATTAAAAGAATTTCTTGATGCTAAAATTGCTCAATTTGTTTTAGATTTGAGTAGTGTTAATTATGTGAGTAGTGCTGGTTGGGGTGTATTCGTTGGGGAAATTAAAAATGTAAGGGAAAGTGGAGGTGATATTAAACTGGTCAATATGGTTCCCGAAGTTTACGATGTTTTTGAGATGCTTGAGTTTAATAGGATTCTAAAAATGTATGATTCAGTCGAAGAAGCTATAAATGAATTTGACTTGATTCGTGGATATGATATCACTCAAACACCTACAAAAAAATGGAAGGAAGATTCAACAACGATCCAAAGTGTCCCAGATATTCAGGTTTTACGAGCAACTACCGAAAAAAAGAATAACTTTGATCCCACACAAAGATTTATGACGAAACAACGTGTCGAGCCAAGTTATTTATCATTACAAGATAAGATAAAACATTTGATTACAGAAAAACCTTTGTTGAGTATCGGGGAAATGAAAGGAAAGCTTCGTTCAGCGTCTTATGGTAAATCTAAAGTTGGTATTTTGAAATTATACTTTTTGTTAAAAGATTTAAACTTAGAAACAAAAGAAAAACGACATCGATTTTATCGTTCTCGTTAATTTATGATGAGGAATTATGAAGATAAAGTATAAATTGTTTTTAATATTATTTATCATTTTAGTTAGTGTTTATAGGGTGTTTTCCCAAACTCCCATGAATAGTCAGGAGATGATAGTAGCTGGTGATGCCGTCAGAATTCAGATTTGGCAATTATATGACAACGTTAATAATAAAAGTCCAATTTCAAATTTAAGTAGTGATTACAAAATAGATAATCGCGGTTATATTTATATGCCTTTTGTTGGTTTGGTACAAGTAGGTAATAAACGACCTAAGCAAGTGGAAGAACTTATTAAAAAGAAATATGAGAATCTACTTACTGATCCTTTCATTTATGTAAGACCTTTAATACGTGTGACAATTAGAGGTCAGGTAAGTAAACCAGGATCCTATCGAGTCGATCCTCAAATATCATTTTGGGATTTGATGGAATTTGCAGGTGGTCCTACAGCTCGCGCAGATTTAAAAAAGATGCAGGTGGTTAGAAGCGATAGGAAGGTTGTGGGTAATCTATTGCAGGCTTTTGAAAATGCATACTCTTTGACTGATTTGGGTATACAGTCGGGAGATCAGGTCCTTGTTGCTCCCAAAGGTGGGATAAGTATTAGATCTGTAATGAATACTTTAACTTTTGCTGCATCAATGGCTCTTTTGATTATTCGTATAGATAATTTAAAATAATGTGATTAGGAGTTAAAGTACATATGGATTTTGAGAAATTCTTTGAAGAAGAAACAAAAGAAGAAGAAGAAATCAATCTCGATATTCGAAGATATCTATATGGTATCTTAAAAAGAAAATGGCTGGTCATTGGATTATTTTTGGTGATTCTTGTACCCTGGCTATTCTATGTAAAAAGTAAACCCCCGGAATATGAGGCAACTACTTGGATAAGGTTTAAAAATTATAATTTGGAAAAACTCAAAGTTTTAAATCAAAGTAGATATATTGAGTTAACGAGTCGTACGTTTGCTGAGAATATAGTCGCAAAACTTGGATTAACACTTCAACTCTTAGATCAAGAAGGCATCTTTTTACGTCAAGATATTTTCGATAAATTTATTACAGATCTGGAACCAACTCCAGGAGTTTATTCATTGGCCTTGCAACAGCCCAACTTTGTGCTAAATAAAATTGTTGGGGAAAATCAGGTTGTTGAAATAGCTTCAGGTCCGATTTCACAGTTAACTGAAAATTTATTTGAAATTAACGGATTAAAAATTAAGGTTTCGCCAAGCTTTGCCCGGCAAAATATTAGTATCAATTTTAAGGTTTCTCGATTTCGGGACGCTGTAGCCTGGTTTCAAGCCCATGTAAATGTTAAACTACGGCAAGGTGGAAGTTTAATGCAAGTGGGTATGACTCATTACAATCCGATAATTGTGACAGAAATGGTGAATAGTCTTGCAGAAATTTTTGTTGAAGAAAGTATCTCATTTGAAAGAATTCGATCCAAAGACTATAAAAATGCAATAAATCAACGGTTGAAAGCTGCAAAAGAACAGCTTGATCAACACAATAATGAACTTCGAATATTTAAAGAAGGGCATTTTATCAGTTTAGATACTGATGTACAAAAGAATGTTAGAGAGTTAAGCAATTTAGAAAAAGAAAAGAGGAATCTCGAATCCAATACAGAAAATCTAAACGACCTATTAACCAAATTAATTGATCTCGGCAAAACAACAATCACACCTGGTTCTGAAGATAAAGATATCAGGTATATCTACGGTCAAATCATTAAAAATTTATTATTTAAAGACAATGCCAGTATGGGATTGTTGGCACAACAATTAACCGATTATGGATCCAGAAGGGCTGTAATAATAGCACAATTTACTACTTCAGTTAAAAGAGCTGTTGAGCTTGATGAAAGGATTATAGTATTTCAAACAGACATTTATAATATCGCTAAAACGCAGCTCAATGAATCTATCCAGGATATTCAAGATGTTTATGGCCAAATCAGAGCATTGGAAAGAGAGATACAAACACTTCCTGCAGAGCAGATGCGACTTTCAGAGTTGACTAAGAACGTTGAAGTATCTGGTAGCCTTTATACTGACTTGCAGAGGAAAGCACAGGAGATTGAATTATCGGAAGCTGTTGATACTACTGAAGAAATAGATATAATGGATCCGGCCATTGTTCCTGAAGTACCGGTAAACAGAGATAAGAAGAAAAAAGCCTATGCAGGTACGGTATTTGCTTTCTTTTTTTCAATTGGAGCAGCACTTTTTTTCGAATTTTTTGATAAAAGCATTAAATCTCCGGAGGATGTAAAAAAATATCTAAAATTAAATGTAATCGGGACAATCCCTAAAATCGAATTTAACGGCGAGTCCGATCTTAAGGATGCTGATAAATTGAAAAAAATCGATTCCCAATTGGTAACCTATGACTACTCGCCTACACCGGTTGGTGAAGCTTACCGAGCTTTAAGAACAAAGATCATATTTTCAAAAGATATGGGAAAAATAAGCTCACTTGTGATTTCAAGCTTTGCACCTGGAGATGGGAAATCATTTACATCATCAAATCTGGCAGTGACTTTGGCTCAACATAAAACAAATACTTTATTGATTGATGCCGATTTACGGCGAGGTGTATTACACAATACCTTCGGTGTAAATAAGGAACCGGGTTTAAGCAATTATCTAATGGGTATGGTCCGCTTTGAAGACGCTGTGAGTGAAACCCATGTGCCTAATCTATCAATGATTAGCTGTGGCTCCATGATGCCTAACCCTTCGGAATTGTTGGGTTCAATTCAACTTAAACGACTAATTGAGGAAGCTAAAAAAAGATTTGATTTAGTACTTTTTGACAGCCCTCCCCTTAATGCCGCAACCGATTCAGTTGTTATTGGAACGCAAACAGAGGGTGTGATTTTAATTGTTCGAGCTGAAGTTACCAATAGAAATATGGCCAGACAAAAATTAGATCTTTTTAAAAATGTTCCGATTAACTTGATTGGTGTCATTTTAAACGGAACTCAAGCAAATTTAGCTCATGAAGGATATAGTTATTACCATTATTGAATGTTCTAAGGGTCTTCTTACTTAATGAAAGTGTTGGTAACTGGTGCTGCGGGATTTATAGGTTCACATTTATGCGAAAGATTAGTGGATCACAATATTGATGTTATTTGTGTTGATAATTTTAACAGCTATTACAATCCGGCAATTAAAAGAAAAAACATTGAATCCTTGATGGCCTCGAATAAAATTAAACTTTATGAAGTGGACATTTGCATTTATGAGCAATTAAAAAGTGTTTTTTCAAGTCATCAATTTTGCGGAATTTATCACTTAGCTGCAAGGGCAGGTGTAAGGCCATCCATTAAAAATCCATTACTTTATCAGCAAGTAAATGTTGAAGGAACATTAAATCTCTTGGAGCTTGCCCGCCAATTTGAAATCCCTAAATTCATATTTGCGTCTTCTTCATCGGTTTACGGAAACAATAAAAAAATCCCATTTTCAGAAATTGATAATGTAGATAATCCAATATCTCCTTATGCGGCTACAAAAAAAGCAGGTGAATTGATCGCTTATTCTTATCACCATCTTTATGACATCTCAATAAGTTGTATTCGGTTCTTTACGGTTTACGGTCCCCGTCAAAGACCTGATATGGCAATTCATCGATTTACTAAATTAATTGATCATGGAGAGGAAATACCTGTATTCGGTGATGGTACATCACAAAGAGATTATACTTATATTTCTGATATAATAGATGGCTTGGTGAATGCTTATGATTATTGTTCAGGTTATGAGATCTATAATTTGGGAGATTCTCAAACGATCATATTAATGAAAATGATTCAAACGATAGAAAAATATTTGGGTAAGAAAGCTAATTTAAAATTTTTACCATTTCAGCTAGGTGATGTAGAAATCACTTTTGCGGATATTAATAAGGCTAAATTAGAATTCAATTATTCTCCCAAAGTTTATTTTGAAGAAGGGGTTCGTCATTTCATAGATTGGTATAATAAAAACAATATGATTTAGATCCAATAAATAATAATGGTTCGAGAAAAAGAAATATTTTTAAAGAATATTCTTCAAATTATAGACTTAGTGGTTGTCTCCGTTTCCTTTGGGGTTACCTTCTATGTGATGGGTATAGTACGTAATAGGTTTAATCTCGGAAAGATGGCATTTGCTCCAAATTTTGACTTGCAAGGGGCACTTTTCTTTTTTGAAAATAATTTCATAATTTTTTTGTCGGCAATTTTTTTCTGGTTGATTTTTCTTAATTTCTTTGGTGTGTATCATGATTTTCGAACCGAAAATTACTTAAAAATCTTTTTTGGAATTATTAAATCAGCTATTGCATCAACGCTTGCCATAGGAAGTGTTGTGTTCTTGCTAAAAATGACCGAAACAAGCAGATTGTTTGTGGGTTTATTTTCTTGTATTTGTGCCATTCTGTTGGTCATTGAAAAAAGAGTTTTTATCATTTTTCTCGAATATGTAAGGACAAGAGGGTATAATCGAGTAAATATTTTAATAGTAGGTACAGGCAAACGGGCCCAAAAATTTATTGATGTAGTAAACAACCACAAACATTGGGGATTAAATATTATTGGCTTGATTGATGACGAGCCAGGGCGTACTGGAACTTATATTATGGGGAGTAAAGTTCTTGGCAGGCTATCTGATATCCCCAGGTTACTCCACACTTATGTGGTTGATAGGGTTGTATTTGTTGTGCCACGTTCATGGTTAGGGAATATTGAAGATGCAATTTTGGCTTGCGAAAAAGAAGGTGTAGAAACCTATCTATCAGTAGATCTTTATGATACAAAAATATCGAGCTTAAAACAGACAAATTTTGGTGGCTTTCCATTACTTGAATTTGAAACTTTTTCAGCAAATGAATGGCAGTTATTTGTGAAGCGGACTACAGATATTTTAGTTTCACTTACCGGTATTATTATTGCAATGCCCTTTTTTATTGTGCTTGCACTGGCTATTAAACTTTCTTCAAAAGGACCAATTTATTTTAAACAAGAACGCTCCGGGTTGAATGGTCGTAAATTTACTCTATATAAATTTCGGACTATGATGGTAGGGGCGGAATTACGAAAGAAAGAACTTGAAAAACAAAATGAAATGCAAGGACCCGTCTTTAAAATTAAGCGAGATCCTAGAGTGTATCCTTTAGGAAGATTATTGAGAAAAATCAGCCTGGATGAACTTCCCCAATTGCTCAATGTTTTGAAAGGTGATATGAGTATTGTTGGTCCTCGGCCTCCGCTTCCAATAGAAGTAGAGATGTATGAAATTTGGCAGCGTCGTAGGCTAAGCTTAAAACCGGGAATAACCTGTATCTGGCAAGTAAGTGGTCGAAATATGGTTGATTTTGATCGGTGGATGGAAATGGATCTGGAATATATAGATAATTGGTCGTTGTGGTTAGATGTAAAGATCAGTTTAAAGACAGTATTAGTTGTTCTTTTTGGTTATGGAGCTTATTAAGCAAAAGTTTTGAGGAAATATGACGAAGCAATAAAATGAATACATTGGCAAAAATAAATTCTTCAAGGAGGATTAAATGCATATCGCAGTAATTGGAACCGGTTATGTAGGATTAGTTACCGGAACGTGTTTTGCCGAATTTGGCAATGAAGTTATATGTGTTGATAACGACAAATCTAAAATAGACAAACTTCTCAAAGGTGTTATGCCAATTTATGAACCAGGGTTGGATATTTTAGTAGCAAAGAATGTGAAAGAAAAGAGACTGTCTTTTACAACAGATGTTAAAGCGGCTATTGAAAAGTCACTAGTTGTTTTTATTGCAGTGGGAACTCCACCAAAAGAGGATGGATCAGCTAATCTTCAGTTTGTCGGAGATGTCGCGAAAGATATTGCCAAATATAAAAACGGGTACAAAGTTATAGTCAATAAAAGTACTTCGCCCGTGGGTACAGGAAAATGGATTCGTTCAATCGTTGAAGATAATCAATCCAATAGTGTTCCTTTTTCTGTTGCTTCAAATCCGGAATTTCTTCGTGAAGGTTCTGCTATTGAGGATTTTATGCGTCCTGATCGGGTTGTCCTTGGTGCAGAGCAGCCGGAGGCATTTGCTATTCTAAAGGAGCTTTATAGTCCATTATATTTGATCGAAACTCCTTTCGTCGAAACCAATATTGAAACTGCAGAATTGATTAAATATGCAGCGAATGCATTTCTTGCTACAAAAATTTCTTACATTAATGAAATGGCTAATTTGTGTGAAATTGTTGGTGCCGATATTAACGATGTGGCAAAAGGTATGGGTCTAGATAATCGAATCGGCCGAAAATTTCTTCATGCCGGCCCGGGATATGGAGGCTCATGTTTTCCAAAAGACACCTCCGCTATTCACCAGTTAGCAAAATCCAAAGGTTTTGATTTGAAAATAATTGGCTCTGCTATTGAGGTGAATGTGAACCAAAGACAAAGGATGTTTGAAAAGATCAAAAAAGGAATTGGAGACTTTCAAGGTAAAACAATTGGTGTGTTAGGTTTAGCGTTTAAACCCAACACAGATGATATGCGAGACGCGCCTTCTGTAGATATCATTAAGAGGATTCAAAAAGAAGGTGGAAAAGTACGGGCATTTGATCCGGTAGCGATAGAGAATGCCAGAATAGATCTACCCGATATTGAGTATTGTGGAGAGACCTATGAGACAATTGAAGGGTGTGACGCATTGATCTTTATGACGGAATGGAATCAATTTAGAAGTTTAGATTTAGAAAAGATAAAATCGTTATTAAACAAGCCACTTGTGTTTGATTTAAGGAATATTTATGATCCGTCTAAAATGAAAAAGCTAGGCTTTGATTATTATGGGGTTGGCCGGAAAAATGCCACTGGCGGATAATTGTACAATTGTTCCCAATCGGAACACTTTATTATAAGTAGAAAAATATCTACTTTATATCTAACTAGTTGATAATTAATAAGTTTATCTATCTAGAAAATCAAAAATACCAAAGTTATACTTTGGTATTTTTTTTGCAACAATAAACAAATTTAAATACTAACATGTTAAGAAATAAGGCTGCTAAATAATTTTCAAATAATGACGATTTATCTATAGTGGCGTTTATTCTCTTAATGTCCATACCCTAATTCATTACCTTAAATTTGAATTGCTCAAAGCAAAGAGCAAAGTGATTGCTTGGGACTGACCAGGCGGAGCTGTAACTAATTAATTAGAGAATAATCTCACGTTAACGATAAAATCATATCTTGGATTCCAATCAAATCATTAAAATAATTTGTGATACCCATGTCCATATTTTCGATTATTTTGATTGGGAACAAATGCTCGATTCAGCTTTTTTGAACTTTAAAAATGCAGCATCTTCTTTTAATGATAACCTTCCATTTGTCGGAGTTTTATTTTTAACCGAAGACCATAACCAAAACTGGTTTGTTAAACATTCCTCAAAAGGTTCATCAGGCAAAAGTATATCCAAGTTAAAAAGTTGGAATATTCGATCTACACAAGAAGAATGTGCTTTAATTGTTGAAAAAAATTCTTATGAAAGGATATTCATAATAGCAGGCAAACAGATTAATACCTTAGAGTCTCTCGAAGTCCTTGCGCTGGCGACAACTAAGCAAATCCCAAATGGGAATCCAATCAGAGAAACTATCTCTGAAATATTATCAGTAGGTGGAATTCCAGTTTTGCCATGGGGTTTCGGTAAATGGCTTGGTAAGCGGGGTAAAGTTATCAGCCAAATATTAAATGAGAGTAAACAATCGAGAAATATTTTTTTGGGGGATAATGGAGGTCGTCCTTCTTTTTGGCGAAATCCATCTCATTTCAAACAAGCTGAAAAGTTGAGAATTCAAATTTTACCTGGGAGCGATCCATTAGCCTTTTCCTGGGAGGTAAACAAACCAGGATGTTATGGATTTTGTGTTAATGCTCATTTTGATTCCAATTTTCCAAGTAAAAAAATAAAAAAAATACTTTTTGACCCTGAAGCCAAATTATATTCATATGGAAAACTTGAAAATCCAATACGGTCGATTATTAATCAATTATTAATTCAATTGAAAAAGTCTAAGATATTATGTTTAAATTGACCTCTTTGACTGAGATAAAATAATGAATATTTTATTATTAGCTCCGCATCCATTCTATCAAGAAAGAGGAACACCTATTGATGTGTTATTAGTGCTTCGTGTTCTTGCTGAACGTAAAAACACAACTGTTGATTTATTGGTTTATAATGAAGGAGTGAATGTTGATTTAACAAATCTCACAATATATCGAACACCAAATTTAAGCTTTCTCAAAAACATCAATCCTGGATTTTCATTTAAAAAATTAATTTGCGATTTCTTCATGTTTTTTAAAGCCTGGAAACTGGTTTATCAGAAAAAATATGATCTTATCCACGCCGGTGAGGAATCTGTTTTTTTTGCGATGTTCTTCAATTATTTTTATAAAATTCCTTATGTTTATGATATTGATTCTTCCATTGCACAACAAATAGTTGAAAAAACCCCAGGGCTTTCAGCGTTTGCAAATATATTTAATAAAATTGAAGGGGCGGCAATAAGAAAGAGTTTGGCTAACCTTCCAGTATGTAACGCATTGGCTGAGCTTTGTGAAAAAAATGGATCTCAAAAAACTGTAACGATACATGATATTTCACAAATAAAGAAGCCTGATCATCCTACAAATGGTTTTTTAAAAGTAGAACTTGGGATTGATAAACAAATTCTGTTATATATAGGTAATCTAGAACATTACCAGGGTTTGGATTTACTCTTGGAAAGTTTTAAGCTAGCCTGTGAAGATACAAATAAAATTGATCTAGTAATAATTGGCGGAAATAGTATAGATATCGATTTTTACAAAGAAAAATCACGCAAATTAAAAATTGACAAGCAGACACATTTTCTCGGACCAAAACCTTTTGAAAAATTAGCCGATTATCTAAACAGTGCTGATATTCTCACATGCCCAAGGATAAAAGGTGTAAATACGCCAATGAAGATTTTTCCATATTTACATTCGGGGAAACCACTTTTAGCCACGGATCTTTATACCCATAACCAAATTTTAACGAATAATGAAGCCTATCTTGCACCAGCAGATCCAAATGGGTTCGCGGAGGGTATTGTAGCTCTTGCTGAAAACATAGAATTGCAAAAAAGATTTGGTAGGAACGGTAAAAATTTTGTTGAAAAAAATCATACATTTGCTGCTCATCAAAAAAGACTCAATGGAGTTTATGATTGGATTGAAGATCAAATTAGCCTTGGTTCTTCTTTCGGATAGTTTTAATGCTAAATCAGAATATAAAGACAAAAAGGACTAAAATTAAAGTTCTAGTTACCGGTGCTACGGGATTTACGGGAAATGCTCTAGCAAAAACATTATGCGCTAATGGCTATGATGTGCGAGTATTTGTGCGTGATAAAGAAAAGTTTTTTGCATTAGAGAATAACGGCAATTATGATGTAATAGTAGGAGATTTGAGAGATCCTGAGATTGTTGCTGAAGCAGTAAAAGGTGTAGAGAAGGTATTTCATATTGCTGCGATATTTCGGAGTGCCGGTATAACTGACCAGGTATATCGGGATATTCATGTCAAAGCCACAAAGTATCTGTTGGAATCATCTCTTAAGTATGGCATTCAAAAATTTGTACACTGTAGTACAGGGGGTGTGCATGGCCACATTGAAGATCCGCCCGCGAATGAAAGTTACCGGTTCAAGCCTGGCGATATTTACCAAGTCACTAAATTAGACGGCGAATTTGCTGCCCTGGATTTTCATAAGAAAACCGGCTTGCCTGTATCAGTTGTTCGGCCTACACCCATTTATGGACCAGGTGATCTAAGATTGCTGAAGGTATTCAAATTAGCACTACATACGCCAACAATAGTGTTAGGATCGGGTGAGATTTATTACCATTTGGTTTATATCGATGATTTGGTCAATGGATTTATTTTAGCCTCGGAAGTTGAAGAAGCGGTTGGAGAGAGTTTTATTATTGGTGGAGATGATATCCCGACTCTGAACCAAATCTTAGATAAAATAGCAGAGATATTCAATTCTTCCAAATTTAAGATACACCTTCCGGCTTTCCCGGTTCAAATTGCCGGTACCCTTTGCGAGAAAATTTGTATCCCCTTAGGAATTGAACCTCCAATCTACAGACGCCGAGTAGATTTTTTTACTAAAAGCAGGTCTTTTGATATCTCAAAAGCTAAAAAGATATTAAATTACCAGCCCAAAGTAAGCGTCGATGAAGGTCTGGCCAGAACAGCCGAGTGGTATAAGAATCAAAATTTGATTTAATATTAAGATTATAGTTATTTTTAAAATACAAATTGATATGGATAGTAAAGCATATAAAATTCAAGATTCGATTACCAATCAGAAAAAATCTAAATTGAAAAGATACCAGGAATTAGTTGTCGGTACTGAAAGCCTTCTCTATTTAATTAAATATGAACTGATCGTTTTGTTCATATCCTGGATTCCCGGGGCTCTTGGCATTTTTTTAAGAAGCAAATTATACTCAATCATACTTGGAAAGGTAGGAAGCTCGGTTGTATTTGGGACGAATATTGTTTTACGTCATCCTCAAAAAATTAATATGGGAGATAACGTAATTATTGATGATAACGTGATGATTGATGCGAAAGGATCCGGCAATGATGGAATCACTTTAAGAAATGATGTTTTCATTGGACGGAATTCAATTTTAAGTTGTAAAGATGGTAACATCGAATTGGATGAACGTGCGAATATTGGTTTTAATTGTGAAGTTTTTTCCTCGAATAATGTCAAAATTGGTAAAGACAATATTATTGCTGCTTATACCTATATTGTAGGAGGCGGCAACTATAAACTGGATCGGACGGATATACCCATTAATAGGCAATACGATTTTAAAGGTAAAGGCGGAGTTACACTTGGAGATGATGTTTGGATTGGTGCACATTGTGTTATTTTGGATGGAGTTCATATTGATAACGGAACAGCAATTGCGGCAGGAGCAATTGTGACGAAAGATGTCCCAGGTTTATGCGTTGCGGCAGGAATACCGGCAAAAGTTATTTTAAATCGAGCTAAATCATAATGATGAGTCAAAGATTAATAGAGACCGCACGTAAAAGTATTCAAAAAAATATTCCTGATTTGAATGCGTTCCTTCGTGGGAATTATCCGGAATTTATGTTTGCCAGAAATTTGCAGACAATTCAAGACGAAATTCCTGTTTTTGTCTATCACTCAGTCGAACCGCTTTCATTTGAATCACAATTAAAATTTTTGAAACAAAATGGTTATAAAACTCTTGTTGGCAATGAATTGTTTAGTTGTTTATCAGGCAAAGAACAAATACAAGAAAAGAGTATTGTTCTCACATTTGATGATGGATTAGCCACTTTGTTTAGTACAGCATATCCATTGCTCAAAAAATATGGATTTAGAGCCATTTGTTTTATTATTCCCGGACTTATTCCAAACAGCGCTCCTGAATCACCAACGTATGAAAACCGAAGAAACAACGTAAATGCAAAGGAATTAACTTCAAGAGAGCATTCTGAATATCCTCTTTGCTCATGGGAAGAAATTCGAGAGATGCATAATAATAGAGTTATAGATTTCCAATCTCATACGATGTACCATCATCAGATTTGTATCTCTTCTAAACTAATTGATTTTATCAATCCAAATTTTGATTACAATATTTTTGGTAACATTAATGTACCGGTTTACCAAAATAATGGGGTCAGGAATTATAGTCGGCAAGTCCCTTTGGGCACGCCGATTTTTAGATCGAATCCCAGGATGGCAGGGAATCCTGAATTGATTATAGATGAATCAATCAGGAAAGAGTGCACAGATCATGTGACGAATAATGGGGATATGGATTATTTTAATAAACCTTCTTGGCGGAAGGATCTAAGCTGTATAATTAAAGAAATTGAAAAATCACCTGGTTATGGCTTAACTTATGAGACAAATGAAACCCAAACTGATGAAATCACCGAAGATTTGACCCAATCAAAAAAAATTATTGAATCACAATTAAGCGGACATATTGTCGATCAGCTATGTTATCCCTGGTATTTGGGAAGTGAATGTGCTATACAGGCATCAAAAAAGATTGGATACCAAATGAATTACTGGGGAATTGTTAATGGTCGACCGACAAATAAAAATGGGTGTGATCTATTTTACATTCCAAGAATTGAGGAACATTATATATACAGGCTACCTGGTAATGGGAGGAAAAAACTCAAGAAAATAATAATGAAAAAATTAACCACACAGTTTCCCAGGTTTATTAAACGCTTAAATATTAACTAAAAGAACACCAATCATGAAAACAAAAGATAAATTTATTCCTCCGCCAAAACTTGATTTATCTGTTGTTATTCCTCTCTATGAAGAAGAGGAGAATGTAGATTTATTGCACAAGGCTCTAGATGATGTGCTTTCACCCCTAGAATATACCTACGAAATTATTTTAGTAGATGATGGCAGTAAAGATTCGACGCCTGAAAAATTAAAAGCAATTGCCAGGCGAGATCCTCATATGAAAGCAATATTGTTCCGAGCTAACTGTGGTCAGTCTGCAGCAACAGACGCAGGATTTGAATTAGCTACAGGTAAAGTAATTATTGTTATGGATGGCGACTTGCAGAACGATCCAAAAGATATACCTAAGCTTTTGGAAAAAATGGCTGAAGGGTATGATTTGGTTAGTGGGTGGAGAAAAGATCGCAAAGATAAGCTTATACTTCGAAAAATCCCTTCAAGAATTGCTAATAAAATTATTTGTTCCGTTACTCGAGTAGATTTACACGATACGGGTTGTGCTCTTAAAGCTTATCGATATAATATCGTAAAAAAAATTAATTTATATGGTGAGTTGCATAGATTCCTTCCGGCATTAGCAAAGGTGGAAGGTGCTATAATTACAGAAATACCTGTTAGGCATCATGCTCGTAAGTTCGGGAATTCAAAGTATGGTATTGCCCGTACTTTTAAAGTCATAATGGATTTAATGTCTTTGAATATTTTTATTAAATACCTGCAAAGCCCATTATTGTTTTTTGGGAAGATCAGTCTTTTCTATTTACTGTGTACATTTCTAGCAACAATTGGATTGGTTAATGGATTTGTCTTTAATAGTTATGAAGCAGCTGAAATGAATATTTTAATCATTATTTCATTCTTGTTTTTGGCCAGTTGTTTGCAATATGTATTTCTAGGTTTAGTAGCCAGTTTGATTACAAGTACAGGATCAAAAAAAGCTAATTATTTTTCAGAATTAATTCGAGATTAAACTATGGAAACAAGTCAATTAGACGTTCAAGAAAGTATTGTGAGCAAACACGACAATAATCATAAATCTAAAACTGTAGTGTCGTGTATTGTAGCACTCTACAATTCCGAAAATTATATTGATGAGTTAATCGATCAATTAGAATCAAGCCTGGTTAATTTTTCATATGAAATCATTTTTGTAGATGATGGCAGCACTGATAATACGGCTAATAAAGTTCAAACGAGAATTCCTTCCAATAAAAACTTCAAATTAATTAAAATGCGGTCAACTTTTGGAGAATCTGCTGCTTTGGATGCAGGCTTAAAACAATCAATAGGGCAGAACATTTTGTATTTTACGAGTCGGGTGCGAATTAATATTTTGCAATTAGAAAATCTTTTGAATCAGCTGGATAATGGATATGACTTGGTCGTGGGGTGGCGTTATCCGAGAGGGGATTCAAAACTGAATAGAATTGTGTCGAAGTTATTCAATTACATTATCAATAAGATAACTCAATTAAATTTGCATGATATAAATAGTGGTGTTCTTGCTGTGAAAAAACAGGTTTTGGAGAATATTGAGTTTTATGGCGGATTTAGCAATTTTATACCTGTGTTAGCGTTAAAGCAAGGTTACAAAATCACTGAAGAAAAAATTGAACAATTACCGGGAGCATTTAGAACATCACGTTATGTTTCTGAATATATTAGGAGATTTCTTGATATTATAACCGTAATCTTTTTAACTAAATATTCTAAAAAACCTATTCATTTTTTAGGTTTTCTTGGAGCAATTTTTACTATATTAGGAATAAGTATTAATTTTTATTTATTTATATATAGAATATTCTTGTCTTCACCTATAGCAGGCAGACCGCTTTTGCTTCTTGGAGCTTTGTTTTTGATAATCGGCATACAAATGGTTTCAATCGGTCTCATTGGAGAAATGATAATTTTTACACATGCCAAAGAGATTAAAGAATATAACATTGAAGAAATTATATCTCAATGAAGCTTATCATCCAAATACCGTGTTTTAATGAAGAAAAATCCTTGCCCAAAACGTTTGAGGATCTTCCTCGTCATATATTCGGAATTGATGAAATTGAAGTATTGGTTATCGACGATGGAAGCACCGATCGAACTATAGATGTGGCAAAAGAATTAGGGGTGAATCACATTGTTAAATTGACAAACAATAAAGGATTGGCTGAAGCATTTATGGCAGGTTTAGACGCCAGTACAAAATTGGGCGCAGATATTATAGTCAATACGGATGGAGATAATCAATATTGTGGTGAAAGTATTAAAAATTTAACCAAGCCTATTATTGATGGTGAAGCAGATATGGTGATAGGAGATCGCCAGGTAGATACAATTGATCATTTCTCCTATACAAAAAAGAAACTACAGAAAATTGGTTCCTGGGTTGTACGAAGATTTTCCAACACAACCATACCTGATGTAACAAGTGGTTTTCGTGCGTACAGCAGAGATGCAGCCCTTCGCTTAAATGTGATTTCTCGATTTTCCTATACACTTGAAACAATAATACAGGCAGGGAGGAAAAACATCGCCACTTCCTCTGTTTCTGTGAAAACAAACGGTAAATTAAGAGAATCAAGATTATTCAAGAGCATCCCTTCTTATATTAAGAGAAGTGTAGGTACAATGCTTCGAATTTACACCATGTATGAACCTTTACGTGTATTTACTTTTGCCGGGATGCTTTTATTTTCTGTAGGCTTCTTTATTTCGGTTCGATTTCTTTATTATTATTTTTTTGTAGATGGTGGATCAGGCCACATTCAATCTTTGATTCTGAGTGCAGTGCTAATGCTACTTGGCTTCCAATTCGGAGTAGTTGGTATAGTAGCGGATTTAATATCAGGGCACCGTCAGTTAACAGAAGACACATTATATCGTGTAAAAAAACTTGAACTGGGTATAATGAAACTTGAGAAAAATTCATATTCCAAAAACCAACCAATAATAAAGCCCGCAAAATCTTTTACCGATCATGCCCGTGATTTAAATTCTCACTCATAGCTGTCATTAATCAGATTTCTTTTTTTGAAAAAAATTTAAAAAACATTGAATAAAGTGGCTAAGAAAACTTCGATTTGGAGTTGGTTGCTAATCGGAGTAATTATTTTGATTGGTTCCTACTTACGGTTAGCTCACCTCGATGATCCTAGTTTTTGGGTTGATGAAATGAATCATGTAGTTGTTGCTCAATCTATACTTGAGGGAAAAGGCCCGGTTTTACCGAGTAATGAGGTTTATGATCGAAGTATTATTTTTACCAAATTAGTTTCTTTTTCATTTAGATTATTTGGCAACAATGAATTTGCTGCACGGTTTCCAAGCGCTCTTTTTGGAATTTTTTCAATAGGCTTAATCATATTTATTGGATCGCGCTTGTTTGAAAATAATGTCGCAATAACCACAGGTCTTCTTTATGCTTTCAACCCGTTCATGATTGGTTGGGCAAGAGAATGCAGAATGTATTCAATGTTTCAATGTTTCTTTTTGATAAGTATTTATGCTGTTTATGAGCTATTTGAGGGGACCAAACAAAGTCAGACTAAAAATCCTCCAAAATCCAGAGTTCAAAACCTTATTGTTGATTGGAACTTAAATTTAATGTGGCTGCCTTTAGTAATTGTTTCATCTTTGATTGCTGTTTCGTTACATCTTCTTTCCGGTGTTCTTTTTCCTTCATTAATTATTTACGCATCTTCAATGATCATTTTATTTGGAATAAGAAATGGCTGGACTAACACACTTAAATCAAAGTATTCGTTTCTAGTGTATGCGAGTATCACCATTTTTGTTGTAATTATTTTAATTGACTCCTCATTACTGGCAGGCATAACAAAATCTTTTCTATTTGCTCCAAACTGGGCTACACAAGAGTCAATGCAGGATCCATTTCGTTATGTAAAATTTTTAAGTTCGTCTTTTTTTATAACACTATTGATTTTTTCTCTCCTTGGAATTGTTGCCTTTTTTGTTAAGTTTCATCGACAAGGATTTTATCTATTAGTGAATTTTATAGTTCCCCTGGTTCTTTTGTCAACTCTTTTTACACTGCGAATGGAAAGATACATTTATCATATCTATCCTCTGATGTTATTCATAGCTGCTTACGGATTGGTTGAAGCTAGTTGTTTACTACAAAATCAAATTAGCAAAAGGATCTTTGTTCAATCAAAAACAGGACCATTCAAGCAGTTGTTTACGCATGCGTTTTTACCTGCATTTATTTCTTTGGTTCTTATTATGTCTCCGTGGTTCCGTTTTTCCAGAAAAATCCCTGACATTACTTATGGTACTAATGGAGCGGTCAGCCATTTAGAATGGCGTGAGGCCGCTAATTTTGTGAAGATTAGATTGTCTGATAATGACCCGATTATTTCGACGTTACCTTTAACTGTTAATTATTATGCTGGTAATGCTGAGTATTATTTCTTAGCTAGCCTGGAAAACCCTCGTCCAAATGAAGTTTACCGGAGTCCATCTGGATTAAGAGATACATATAATAACTCATTGGTAGTTGACACGGTTAATGATATCGAAAAAATTGTGGAAAATAACTCAATTGGATGGATAATTGTTGATACCTATCGCTTGGAAAGACAACGTTATGTTAGGCCTAAAGTTGTTGAATATATTAAAGCTCATCTAAAGTGCTTGTATAAGACACCTGGTGGAACTGTTGAAGTATACGGATGGGGCTAATCATATAATTAATCAGTTTTGTTTGGATGATTTAAAGATTAGTTGCCACCCCCCCCCAAGTGTTTCACCCAAAAACCAGACATTTAGAAATATTTTAGTTTAGTGCTTATGCTGCTTTTTGTTCAAATT
>JADFJB010000020.1 GCA_022566355.1 candidate division KSB1 bacterium | reverse complement strand
TAAATATACCCCTTCCAATAGCTAGAATCTTACTCAAACGTAAAATTCAAAATCTTGAGCAGGCGAAATTATTCTTTCGCCCAAATATACAGAATTTAAATGATCCATTTTTGATGAAAGATATGGATATCGCCGTGGATCGCATTATTACTGCAAAGAAAAATCAAGAAAATGTAGTCATTTATGGCGATTATGATGTGGATGGCACAACCTCGATTGCCTTGCTAACCCTATTCTTTAAAGAAATAGGGCTCCCGACAAAATATTATATCCCTAAAAGATTGAAAGAAGGATATGGGCTTTCAAAAGAAGCAATTGATGAAATTAAAAGCTGGGGTGCACATTTAATTATTACAACAGATTGTGGAATCACTGCATCTGATCAAGTGGCGCATGCAAATCAACTTGGTATTGATGTTATAATCAGTGATCATCACCAGCCTGGTAATGTGCTGCCAAACGCTTTAGCTGTGCTTAATCCCAATCAGCCGGGTTGTGAGTATCCTTTTAAAGAACTTGCCGGTATTGGGGTTGCGTTTAAGTTGGTTCAGGCAATTGCACAAAGGCTTGGCTTGGATCACGATACCTATTGCAAATATCTGGATTTGGCTGGAATAGGAAGTTCTGCAGATATTGTCCCTTTGATAGACGAAAACCGAATTTTAGTTCATGAAGGTTTGAAGCGAATTAATGAGACACCAAGAATTGGAGTTCAAGCGCTTTTACTGCAAGCCGGGTTATTTAAAAAAAATATTGGGACAGGGCAAATCGTGTTTTCGATTGCCCCTAGAATTAATGCAGCTGGCCGGATGGGTGAAGCAAACAGGGCTGTGGATCTATTGATGACAGAATCAGAAAACCTGGCTAATAATATTGCAGCAATTTTGGAAGCTGAAAACAAATCCAGGCGATTGGTTGATGAAAAAATTTTTAAAGAAGCCTGTGAAATCCTGGAGGAAAAAACGGTGGATGCAAAATTCATCGTCTTATCCAAGGCAGGATGGCATCCCGGTGTTATTGGTATTGTTGCCTCTCGTTTAGTAGAGAAATTCTATCGGCCAACAGTTTTAATTGCTACGGAAAATGGAGTAGGTAAAGGATCAGTCAGGAGTATTCCCGGATTTAATGTGTATGAAGCGCTGAAATCCTGTGAACAATTGATGCTGGGATTTGGCGGACATAAGTATGCAGCAGGAATAAAGATAGAATCGGATAAAATACCCCAACTATGTCAGCAACTAAATGAATATGCCGATAAAAATATGGATGAGAATTTATTAATCCCAAAAATTAGGATAGATACTGAATTGAATCTTGATGAGATGACTCCGCGTTTTTTAAAAATATTAAAACTATTTGCTCCTTTTGGTCCACAAAATATGAGGCCGGTATTCATGTCACAAAATCTGGAAGTTGTTGGATCGCCAAACATTGTCGGCAAAAATCATTTGCGGATGAAAGTTCGCCAAAATGGAGTGGTCGTTGATTCGATAGGTTTTGACATGGGTGATTTAATGTACCGAGTAGAACCAAGCAAAAAGAACCTGGACATGGTTTACTGCATCGAAGAAAACGAATTTTTGGGAAGGACCAACCTGCAGTTAAAAATTAAAGACCTGCGATAAAGAAACAGGAATGGATGTTGTATAAATTTGTTTTATCGATATAGAATAGGCAATCAAAAAAAACATAGAAGGGTTCTATGAAAAGATATTCTTCCGGATTAAAATCGAATTCTTCACAATATAAACAGCGCCATAACAGGATGCTCGAGCTTTTAAATGAACTTAATCTTAAACAAAAAGAGATAGTTACACCGGCACCAAAAGCTTTAGAAAAACTTCACAACAGGAACAAAAACTCAGCCCGGGAAAGGATTCAGGCGATTCTCGATAAAGACTCGTCTTTATTAGAACTCGGCTTATTTGCCGGCTATGAGATGTATGAGGATATCCCGGGAGGATACCCGTCTGGGGGTACAATTATTGGCATTGGGACTGTAAGTGGTCGCAAAACCATGATAATTGCGAATGAACCATTGGTTAAATCTGGCGCCTGGGTTGGAATTACCTGTAAAAAAAATCTGCGTGGCCAGGAAATTGCTATGGAAAATCGCTTGCCGGTTATCTATATGGTTGATTCCGCCGGGGTTTTTCTGGACAAACAAGAAGAGGTATTTCCGGATAAAGAGCATTTTGGTCGAATATTTAGAAATAATGCGATTATTGCAGCAATGGGGATTCCGCAAATTACCTGTGTTTTCGGTTTCAGCGTTGCGGGTGGAGCCTACTTACCAGGAATGAGCTCAAGTTTGGCGATGGTGGATCAAAATGCATGCATGTTTTTGGCAGGTCCGTTTTTGGTTAAATCTGCTTTGGGCCAGGAAGTCGATATCCAAACATTAGGAGGGGCCAAAATGCATAATGAAGTAAGCGGTGTCGCCGATCACCAATTCGAGAATGAAAATGAAGCATTCGAATGGATTCGAGATCAGATGAGTCTACTTGGCCATACTTCGAATGCTGTGTTTGATCGTGTTGATCCTGAAAATCCATTTTATGATCCAGAGGAAATTCTTGGCATATTACCGGATGATGCGAGGGGAACTTATGAAACTTTGGAAATTATAGCAAGACTTGTTGATGGTAGCCGTTTGGAAGAGTTTAAGCCAAATTTTGGCAAGACACTTGTCACAGCTTTTGCCAGAATAGGTGGCTTTGCAGTTGGCATTATCGCAAACCAGGGAAGGCCGGTTAAAAAAGAAATGCCACTGGATGCGAACGGGAACCACCAGCCGCCCCAAATCCAGATGGGTAATGTGATCTATAGTGATTCGGCCAATAAAGCCACTCATTTTATTATGCTTTGTAATGAAAGGAAAATTCCACTTGTATTTTTGCATGATGTCACGGGTTTCATGGTAGGACGCCAAGTAGAGAGTGAAGGAATTATCAAGGACGGCGCTCAATTCGTAAATGTACAAGCAAATTCTGTGGTTCCAAAATTTTCCGTTATTTTGCGAAACAGCTATGGCGCCGGAAATTATGCCATGTGTGGTAAAGCTTATGATCCCCGTTTAATATTTTCCTGGCCTACAGCAAAAATAGCCGTTATGGATGGAGAAATCGCAGCAAATACAATATTATCTACTAAAAAGAATATAAGCAATGAAGAAAGAGAAACGCTTAAAAGAGAAATATTGGAAAAGTATAAGAAAGAAACATCGCCGTATTTCTCTGCAGCTAGATTGATTACAGATGATATTATCGATCCGAGAAATACACGTGGTTGCCTCATAGAAGGTTTGGAAATAGCTTCTAATAATCCCAATACCGGTGAATTTAGAACCGGTGTAATGCGGATGTAGCTTTTGTTGAATCTCATTCTTCCTGGTCTTAACAATAATAATTTTAAATAGAATTGAATTTAAATATTTAATTGTAATTTGGAGAATCTATGGATTTCGAATTATCCGAAGAACATAAAATGCTGCAAGACCTGGTTCGTGATTTTGTAGCTTCAGAATTGGAGCCTATTGCATCAGAGCTGGACGAACAAAAACGTTTTCCAAAAGAAATCTTAAGTAAAATGGGTAAATTGGGTTTGCTTGGGATTCCGTTCCCGGAAGAGTACGAAGGGGCAGGAATGGATACCCTGGCATTTGCCCTTGCAGTAGAGCAAATTGCCGGAGCATGCGGTTCCACTGCGCTTACCCTTTGTGCCCACTCATCTCTTGGTACTTATCCAATTTTTAATTGGGGAACTGAAGAACAGAAGAACAAATATTTACCAGACCTCTGTTCGGGTAGAAATCTTGGGGCTTTCAGTCTTACCGAACCGGATGCAGGTTCTGATGCAGCCGCATTAAAAACGACAGCCGTTAAAAGAAACGGCAATTATTATTTAAATGGCACTAAGATGTACGTTACCAATGGCGGTCATGCTAAGACCATCATAGCCTTTGCCAGGACGGATTCAGCCGTAGCAAAACATAAAGGCATTACTGCATTCATAGTAGAAGCAGGGTCACCTGGATTCAAGCTTGGCAAAGAAGAAAGAAAACTTGGTGTGAACGCTTCAAATACGCAAGAAATTATTTACGAAGATTGCATAGTTCAGGAAGAAAACGTGCTGGGTAAACCGGAAGAGGGCTTTGGAATCGCTATGCAAATCTTAGATGGTGGAAGAATAGGTATTGGCGCTATGGCATTGGGTATAGCACAAGCTGCTTACGATCGCGCCAGAAAATATGCCAGTGAAAGGGTGCAATTTGGTAAGCCAATTTCAAACTTTCAACCTATTCGATTCAAGTTATCCGATATGGCAACTGAAATTGCCGCAGCCAGGCTTATGGTCTATCATTCTGCCTGGTTAAAAGATAGGGGAAAGGCATTTATGAAATATGCAGCTATGGCCAAGCTTTTCGCTTCGGAAGTGGCAATGAGAACGACAAATCAAGCAATCCAGGTTCATGGAGGTTATGGGTATCTAAAAGATTACCCCGTGGAACGCTATTATCGCGATGCAAAGCTTACCACCATAGGCGAAGGGACTTCTGAAGTTCAGCGTTTGGTCATTGCTAAGTATATTTTAGATGAAGTGAAATAACCAAATAGACCATTAGGAGGAACCATGGTAAACAATAAAGAAGCTGTAATTGTGAGTGCTTGCAGGACTGCGGTGGGTGCTTTCAATGGAGCATTGGCAACAGTACCCGCTACAAAACTTGGTTCAATTGTAATTGAAGAAGCTTTGAAACGTGTGAATATAAATACATCAGATGTGGATGAAGTGATTATGGGGTGTGTTTTACCCGCAGGGCTTGGCCAAGCCCCGGCACGCCAAGCTGCCTTAGGTGCTGGTTTACCAACCAATGTTGAATGTATGACCATCAATAAAGTATGTGGTTCCGGATTAAAGGCAGTTATGTTGGCAACTCAGGCGATTCTCCTTGGCGATGCAGATATTATTGTGGCTGGCGGTATGGAAAACATGAGTCAAGCTCCGTATTATCTGGAAAAAGCCAGGCAAGGCTATAGACTGGGCCACGGCCAATTAGTTGATGGCTTGATTAAAGATGGTTTGTGGGATGTTTACAATAATTATCATATGGGAAATGCAGCTGAACTTTGTGCTCGAGAGAAAACCATTACGCGGCAGGATCAGGATGAATTTGCAGAGTTGAGTTATAAACGTGCTTTGGCGGCACAAGAATCAGGCTGGTTTACAGATGAGATTGTTCCGGTTTCAATCTCGCAGAGAAAAGGGGATCCCCTGTCTGTTTCCGAAGATGAGGAACCGAAGAAAGTTAACTTTGATAAGATGAAAACTTTACGACCTGCATTCGATGAAGATGGAACAGTGACTGCTGCCAATGCCTCAAAGATCAATGATGGTGCTGCTGCGATAGTTGTTATGTCGGCAGATAAAGCCAAGGAACTAGGCATCGAACCACTTGTGACGATCAAAGGCCAGGCATCTTTTGCACATAAACCGGAATGGTTTACGACTGCGCCAATTGGTGCAATTCAAAAAGTTTTAAAGAAATCTAATCTCGATCTAAACGAAATAGACTTATTTGAAATTAATGAAGCATTTTCTGTGGTACTGTTGGCAGCCCAGAGAGAATTAGCTATTCCGATGGATAAAATAAACATTCATGGCGGCGCGGTTGCTATAGGGCATCCAATCGGGGCAAGTGGCGCTCGAATCTTAACAACTCTTATTTATGCTTTAAAGCGTACCAATTTGAAGAAGGGCTTAGTGACTCTTTGTATAGGTGGTGGAGAAGCTGCAGCTTTAACAGTGGAGAGCTGATAACTATATATTAAGCAGGAGTTGCGATGAACGAAAATAGGGTGGTTGTGATTGGTGCGGGGACAATGGGAAATGGTATTACTCATATTTTTGCCCAACGTGGTTACAAAGTAAGTTTAGTTGATATAAGACAAGAATTTTTGGCTCGTGCTCTAAACGCAATTGAGAAAAATCTTGATCGACAAATCAAAAAAGAATTGATATCCGAAACAGATAAAAAGGAAACTTTAAAGAGGGTCTCTACATCAACCGATTTTGCCGAGGTTAAAGATGCTTTTCTCTATATCGAAGCAGTTCCTGAGAATGCGAGATTAAAATGCGATATTTTCAGAAAACTTGATGTAATCACTACAGAAGGAGCAATTATTGCTTCTAATACATCATCGATTTCAATCACGGAATTAGCGGCTGCGACCAATCGACCGGAAAATGTGATTGGTATGCATTTTATGAATCCTGTCCCGGTTATGACATTGATTGAAGTAATTCGTGGACTCGCAACATCGGACGATACATTAAATACAATCATAGAAGTTTCAAAAAAACTTGGTAAAACGCCGGTTGAGGTTCATGATTATCCGGGTTTTATTTCGAATCGTGTACTCATGCCGATGATTAACGAAGCAATTTATTGTCTTATGGAAGGTGTTGCAAACGAAGAGTCAATCGATACTGTGATGAAATTGGGAATGAACCATCCAATGGGTCCTTTAAGGTTAGCGGATTTTATTGGCTTGGACGTTTGTTTAAATATAATGAATGTCCTTTATGAAGGATTCGGAGATCCAAAATATCGACCCTGTCCATTATTGAAAAAAATGGTCACGGCAGGATATTTGGGTAAAAAAAGTGGACGTGGGTTTTATAACTATTAATTGTTGTCGATAGACTTTACAGCTTAACTTAGTACCATTGAATAGGTTAGCATAAGTTTCAAATTTAATTTCGCATAGAAACTTAAAGGAAATGATTTTATGAATTTTGAATTAAGCGAAGAACAAGAAATGGTTCGCGAAACAGCTAAATCGTTCGCCCAAGAAGTGTTAGCCAAGAACGTTGATGAGAGAGACGAAGAAGAAAGATTTCCTGAAGAAGAAATCAAACAGATGGGCGAGTTAGGATTTATGGGGATTATGGTGCCGGAAGAGTATGACGGAGCAGGCATGGATCCGGTTAGCTATGTCGTTATGCTGGAAGAAATTGCAAAGGTCGATGCTTCTTCAGCAGTCATCGTATCCGTTAATAATTCATTGGTCTGTGAAGTCTTCCTGAAATATGGCAGCGAAGAACAAAAAGAAAAATATCTAAAGCCTCTGGCGGGTGGTCGACAGCTCGGTGCATTTTCTCTATCTGAAGCAGGCGCCGGTTCGGACCCCGGTAGCCTAATTTGCTCTGCAAAGAAAGTAGGTGATGGATATATTTTGAATGGCACCAAAAATTTCACTACAAACGGTGCAAGTGCGGATGTCATTATCGTTTTTGCTACCTTAGATCGTAACCTGGGTTATAAAGGTATTTCAGCTTTCATTGTGGAAAAAGGGACGCCGGGATTTCGCGTTTCTAAGAAAGAAAGGAAAATGGGTATCCGTAGTTCCGATACTTGCGAATTGACTTTCGAAGATTGTCGAATTCCATTGGATAATCTAATTGGACCAGAAGGTAAAGGTTTAAGTATAGCACTTAGTGTACTTGATGGGGGGCGAATGGGAGTTGCTGCTCAAGCGGTAGGGATTGCCCGGGCTTCTTTGGAAGTTGCTTTGAATTATGCTAAGGAACGCAAGCAGTTTGGTAAAACATTGAGTGAGTTTTCAGCTATCCAGTCAAAGTTGGCTGATATGGCAACAGAAATAGAATGCGCCCGCATGATGCTTTACCATGCAGCATTTTTAAGACAAATCGGGAAAGACTATGTTCAAGCAGCAGCAATGGCAAAATTGAAAGCTTCACAAGTAGCTGTGTGGGCATCCGATGAAGCTGTCCAAATCTTAGGGGGATATGGTTATCTTAAGGATTTTCCTGTGGAACGCTATTTTCGGGATGCGAAAATAACAGAATTATATGAAGGAACCACCGAAATCCAAAAACTCGTTATTGCCAGGAAACTCTTAAGTGAATAGTTGGTTCTAATTATAATTATTTCGATTAATTCCATTGTTCTTTGAATATTCTTGTAAGTTCTGGGCAGATTAGTTAACTTTTAATTAACATTCGGAATAATAATTTTTATTCGGAGGATTTAAATGGGCTTTAACGAGAGTTCAAAAATTTGGTATGATGGGGAAATGGTAGATTGGAAAGATGCTACCGTTCATGTAAATGCTCATGTTATTCATTATGGCTCCAGTGTATTTGAAGGGATTCGCTGTTATAATACCGGCAGTGTTGGAACGGCAATCTTTAGATTGGACAAACACATTAAACGTTTGTTTAATTCTGCAAAGATCTATCGTATAGATATTCCATTTACCTATGATGAAATTTACCAGGGATGTATTGATGTTATCAAAATGAATAAGTTTAAAGAAGCTTACATTCGGCCGGTGGTATTTCGTGGTTATGGAAATTTGGGAGTACTGCCAAAAGGATGTCCCATAAATGTTGCCATTTCAGCATGGGATTGGGGTGGATACCTGGGAGATGAAGCCATTACAGAGGGTGTGGATGTTTGTGTGTCATCCTGGAGCCGTTTGCCAGCTAATACAATGCCTAGTATGGCAAAAGCCGGCGGCAATTATATGAATGGTCAATTGATTAGAATGGAAGCAGATGTAAATGGTTATAGCGAAGGAATAGCGCTGAATCAGGAAGGATATGTTAGTGAAGGAAGTGGTGCGAATGTATTCATCGTCTATGGAGGCATTCTATATACCCCTCCATTAGCAGCATCGATTTTACCTGGAATTACACGAGATTGTGTCTTTGATTTGGCTGAGGAGTTCGGAATTGAAGTCCAAAAACAAATGCTTCCGAGATCCTTGCTATACGTTGCTGATGAAGTTTTCTTTTCGGGTACAGCAGTCGAAATTACTCCTGTGAGATCTATTGATAAAATCCAGATTGGAGAAGGTAAACGAGGTCCTATGACCCAAAAATTACAAGAGAGATTTTTTGGTTTGTTTAAGGGCGAGTACGAAGATCGGTATAATTGGTTAACCCAGGTATACACATAGGATTTTTTTCAATTCATGGGAAAAAGCGGTAGAAGAATGGCTCGAGAGCATGCTTTGCAGGTTCTATATTCGTACGAAATGACTGCTAATCCCATACAGCAGGTTATTGAGAATTTTCCGGGTGAAGAACTTTCGGATGAGAACAGCGCCGAGTTTGCAAACAACCTAATCCACAAATCTATCGAAAACATTTCCGAATTGGATAAGCGTATTAAAGAAAAAGCATTCAACTGGGAATTTTCTCGAATTGCAATCTTAGATCGATTAATTTTGAGAATCGGAATATGCGAGTTATTGCTTTTTGAAGATATACCTCCGAAAGTTACGATCAATGAAGCGATTGAGATCGCAAAAAAGTACAGCACCGAAAAAAGTGGGATTTTTATAAATGGTATTTTAGATTCGATATTGCAAGATTTAAGAAAATCGGGAGATTTACATAAAATTGGCAGAGGATTATTGGAGGATTAGTAATTTTAATAATTTTATTCGTTAATTATTCTGTAAATTTGAGTTTTGAACTAAATTATCCTTTAAACCGTAAGAGGGATAAGTTTATTATTCTAACAAATCGACATAACTGGGAAAAATAGCATTATGGCAGTCAGCATTTTCACAAAGGTATTTGGCTCTAAACACGCAAGAGAGATAAAAAAAATTCTTCCAATCGTTGATGAAATCAATAGATATTATGAAGAATTTCAAACGTTGAGTGATGACGAATTAAAAGAGCAAACACCCAAATTTCGCCAAAGAGTATATAAGAATGTAAAATCAACACAAGATGAGATTTCTGATTTGCGTAATGAATTAGACACAAGTTTTTCAGAGGGGAAAGATGCAGAATATCGTGAAGAACTTCGTAGTCAGATTCAAGAATTAGAAGAGCAAGAGTCGGAGAAAATTCAGGAAGTACTTGATGAAATTCTTCCTGAAGCCTTTGCAGTTGTCAAAGAAGTTTGCCATAGACTTGTTGGCTCCACATGGAATGTAGTGGATCAACCGACTAAATGGGACATGATCCCCTATGATGTCCAGTTAATTGGTGCAATTGTTCTGCACCAGGGTAGAATTGCAGAAATGGCAACAGGAGAAGGAAAAACCCTAGCTGCAACAATGCCAATTTATCTCAATGCTCTTCCCGGAAAAGGCGTCCACTTAGTCACTGTTAATGATTATTTAGCTCGTCGTGACGCTGAATGGATGGGCAGAATTTACGAATTCCTCGGTCTTCGAGTCGCTTATCTTTTGAACGATATGAGTCCTGAAGAACGCAAGGTCGCGTATAATGCAGATATTACCTACGGAACTAATAATGAATATGGTTTTGATTACTTACGTGATAACATGGCCCATTCCCTGGACAATGTCGTCCAGCGAACACATCATTATGCAATCGTAGATGAAGTGGATAGCGTACTGATTGATGAAGCCCGTACACCTCTGATCATCTCGGGACCGGTCAGTCATTCTACACATAAATATGACGAGTTAAAACCTCTTGTAAACCAGCTGGTAAAAAAACAAACTGTCCTTGTGAATCAATTATTAGCAGAAGCAGAAAGATTGTTAGAATCTGATGACAAAGAAAAAGAATACGAAGCCGGAATAAAATTATTGCAGTCTCAACGAGGAGGACCCAAGAATAAACGATTGCAAAAAATGGTCCAGGAGACGGGCATAGCTAAATTGATTACGCGGGTTGAGAACGATTTTATCCGTGATAAAAAACTGCATGAGGTTGATGAGGAACTCTACTATGCCATTGATGAAAAAAGCAATGTGACGGATTTAACGGATAAAGGCCGGTTGTTACTTTCACCGCATGATGATGGAGGTATGTTTATCATACCTGATGTCGATGCCATCCTTTCCGAAATGGAAGGTGATGAAAGCTTGTCGGAATCGGAAAAACAACAAAAACGTGCAGAGGTTTATAAAGAATACGGTGAAGTGAGTGAACGTGCACACAATGTCAATCAATTGTTGAAAGCCTATTCGCTGTTTGAGAAGGATGTAGAATACGTTGTTTCTGAAAATAAGGTAATGATTGTAGATGAATTTACCGGTCGCCTTATGCCCGGCAGAAGATTTAGCGACGGTCTTCATCAGGCATTAGAAGCTAAAGAAAATGTAAAAATTGAGCGTGAGACCCAAACACTGGCTACCATCACATTGCAGAATTATTTCAGGATGTATGAAAAACTGGCAGGGATGACGGGGACTGCTGAAACCGAAGCCTCGGAATTTTGGGAGATTTACAAACTAGATGTTACGGTAATACCTACAAATGAGAAAAATATACGAATAGATTATGAAGATCATATTTTTCGTACTAAACGCGAAAAATACAATGCTATTATAGATGAACTAGAAAAAATGAGCAAGATTCGCCGACCGGTGTTGGTCGGTACGGTTTCAGTTGATGTATCCGAATTGTTAAGCCGGATGCTAAAGCGTCGTGGAATTCGCCACAATGTATTAAATGCCAAGTATCATCAGAAGGAAGCGGAAATTGTGGCGAAAGCTGGCGAACCGGGAATGATTACTATTGCAACAAATATGGCAGGCCGCGGAACGGATATCAAACTTGGCGCAGGTGTTGCTAAGAACTTGGATGGGTTACATATAGTAGCCACAGAAAGACACGAAGCCCGGAGGATTGATTTACAGCTTCGCGGGCGTGCCGCACGACAAGGAGACCCTGGCTCCAGTCTCTTTTATATTTCCCTGGAAGATGATCTAATGCGGTTATTTCGCTCAGATAGAATAGCCGGAGTTATGGATCGAATGGGGCTTGAGGATGGCGAAGTAATTCAACATAGTATGGTGACGAAATCTATTCAAAGAGCCCAGAAAAAAGTAGAAGCACAAAATTTTGGCATTCGTAAGCATCTTCTTGAATATGACGATGTAATGAATAAACAGAGAGAAAATATTTATCGTCAAAGAAACCACGCTTTAAGAGAACCTAATCTAAAAGATGATATAATGGAGATGCTGGCTACATTCGTAGAGAAATCAGTTGAGCAGTACACCAATAAGGAATACCAGGAAGATTGGGATTGGGATGGTCTGCGAAGCGAATTGATGCGAGTTTTGCTATTAAATATGAAAATTGATTCGGAACAAACAACAACCATTACTCAAAATGAACTTTTCGATACTATCCTGGAACAGGCGAAAAAACTTTACCAGAGAAAGGAAGAGAGTTTTGGCTCCGAAATTCAGCGCCATCTTGAGAAGATTGCCGTTCTAAGCGTAATTGATGAACGCTGGAAAGAGCATTTATATGAAATGGACATGCTTAAAGAAGGAATTGGCCTCCGGGCTTACGGGCAAAAAAATCCACTTTTGGAGTATAAACAGGAAGGATTTCGAGCATTTACCGAAATGTTGGCAAATAAGAATGAATTGGTGCTTGAATTGGTATTTAAAGCCCAACCTACCAATGTTGTTGAAAGCCGAAGGAGCTCAATACCACAGGAAATGGAAACCAGCCATGCTGCCTCCACAGGGATGGGATATCAATATGCAGGAGTTGAAGAAGGATCAGGATCGCCAGTACAAGCAGCAAGCAGAGGTAAACTAAAACCCATTAAAGTTGAACAAAAGGTGGGTCGAAATAATCCATGCCCATGTGGGAGTGGCAAGAAATATAAACACTGCCATGGACGTTAATATTAAAAATTACAGAATTTTAATAAATAGAAATAACCCTATTAAAAATAACGAATTGTATTAGAAAATTGTTTTGAGGTTGAATAAACGATTTAGATAAAATGTAAATGGCTTGAAAATCAAATTTTATATCTTATATTGAAGTCAATCAGCCCAATAACTGGAATAAGGCTATTTACGCAGCGCGGAGTAAAAAATAAATGAATGAACGAGTTGTTGAAATTCTCATCTATTTAATGCATGAAATTCGTCAAAAACGCGGAAACATCGAACTAATGGATGGAATTTCTAAAGACTTGATTGGTAAAGGTTATACTGAAAACGAGATTAATGCGGCATTCTCTTGGTTGTTTGAGCGATTTAAATCCGATAGTGAAGATATTCTGGTTAATGAAGAAGCTGACGTAAACTCATATCGAATGCTTAGCGATATTGAGAGACTGGTAGTTTCATCTAAAGCTTTTGGGTATTTAATTCAACTGCGTCAATTACGCCTAATCGAGCAAAGTCAAATGGAGCAAATCATTGAAAGAGTAATGATGTTAGGAGTAAGTTCAATTGGCATAGAGGAAATCAAGACTGTCGTTGCCGCTCTCTTTTTAAATTCCGATAACAGTGAAATGTTACCTCTTGGGAAATCTATGTTAGATCCCGATAGCATGATTCACTAATCAATATTATTTCTTATATTATATATGGGTCAATCTTTAGTAATAGTTGAATCGATAGCCAAAACTAAAACGATTAATCGAATACTTGGCAAAGATTTTGTTGTTAAAGCCTCCGTAGGACATCTTCGTGATTTACCCAAAAAACGCCTGGGGGTAGATGTTGACAATGGATTTGAACCGGAATACATAACGGTCAAGGGGAAGGGTAAAACCCTGCAGGAATTAAAAAAGACTGCCAGTAAAGTTACTAATGTATTAATCGCAACGGATCCAGATCGGGAGGGAGAAGCAATAGCTCACCACATTGCGTTAGAATTAAAAGATAAGAATGGCAATATTAAGCGAGTTTTATTCAACGAAATTACGGAATCAGCAGTAAAAGAAGCGATAAACAACCCAACAAAAATCCAACACCAAAAAGTAGAAGCACAGAAAGCTCGGCGGGTTATGGACAGGTTGGTTGGCTACCAGGTAAGTCCCTTATTGTGGAAAACAATTCACAGGGGGTTGAGCGCCGGACGGGTTCAATCTGTAGCTCTTCGTCTTTTATGTGAACGAGAAGATGCTTTTGAAGCATTTGTTGCGGAAGAATATTGGACAATTTCTGCATTCGTCCGCGGGCAGACCGATCCGTTTCATGCTAAACTAATCAAAATCGAAGAAAAAGATCCAAAAATTAAGGATGAATCTACTTGCCAATATTATGTCGATGATATACGGAAAAAAGAGTTTATTGTAAAGAATTCATCAAAGAAAAACGTTCAAAGAAATCCCTTTCCTCCATTTACTACAAGCACCATGCAACAAGATGCAGCTAGACGATTTGGATTTAGTGGTCAAAGAATAATGGCTATTGCTCAACAGTTATATGAAGGAGTTGAACTTGGCGGGGAAGGTAGTGTGGGTCTCATTACATACATGAGAACTGATTCAACTAGAACTGCAAAAGAAGCCATCGCAGCGTCCAGAGAATATATTGGAAGTTCATACGGCCAGGAATACTTACCAGAAAAACCACGAACTTTTCAGAAAAAAGGTAAAATCCAGGATGCTCATGAAGCCATACGACCCACGAGTATGAAATGGTCACCAAAGAAAATCGCCAAGTTTTTAACAACCGATCAGATGAAGCTTTACAGATTAATTTGGAATCGTTTTTTAGCTTCGCAAATGGCAACTGCAATTTATGAAAATAGAACAGTTGATATTGAAGCAGGTGAATATCTGTTCCGTAAAACGGGTTCAACGATAATATTTCGAGGCTTTTTACAAGTTTATGAAGATATGAACGATTATGATGCAAAGGAAGAAAAAGATCCGTCGGAAGAACCCTTCCCTTTAAATTTAAGTATTGGCGAAAATCTAAAATTACTGGATGTAGAAAAGAATCAACATTTTACAAAGCCGCCATCCAGGTTCAATGAAAGTACTTTAGTGAAAGAACTGGATCAGTTGGGAATTGGCAGGCCATCTACATATGCCACGATTATAAGTACTCTCATCAACAGGAAATATACGGAGAAGATCGAACGGAAATTAATCCCAACTGAACTTGGGAGAACTGTCAACAAATTATTGGTTGCTAATTTTCCTGATATTTTCAATGTCAAATTTACTGCCAAAATGGAGAATGAGTTAGACCAAATTGAGGATGGAAAGAAGAACTTGAAATCTGTTTTGACGGATTTCTATGAGCCATTTCAAGCTGCAGTAAAAAAACTTGATGAAGATAAATCTGAAATTAGAGCTTCTTTACAAAAGCAAACGGATGAAAAATGTCCCGACTGTAGTGGAGGGTTGGTTGAAAAATGGGGTAGAAATGGTAAATTTATTGCGTGTAGTAATTATCCGGACTGCAAATTTACACGAAATCTTGATGAAGTGGAAAATAAAACGGATGAAAAATGCGATACTTGCGGTTCTGAAATGATCATTAAAGTAGGCAGGTTTGGACGTTTCTTAGCTTGCTCTTCATATCCTAAATGTAAAAGTACCAAGCCATTAACGTTGAATATAAAATGTCCCAAACCGGATTGTAGTGGAAGCATAGCTGAAAAGAAGAGCAGGCGAGGTAAGATTTTTTATGGCTGCAGTAATTATCCGAAGTGTGATTTTGCAACATGGTATAAACCAATAAAAAAAGTATGTGACCAATGTGCTAATCCATATATGGAGGAAAGGCAAACCAAAGCAAAAGGAGACTTTATTCGCTGTCCGGAATGTAAATACGAAATTGTTCAAGAGTTAGTAAACCAAGAAGGATAGTGTGGAGTTATCAATACAAAGATTTCTTAAATCATTACAAGCTGAAAAAAATTATTCTGAATTTACGATTATTGCTTATTCAACTGATTTACAGCAATTTCTAAATTTTCTTCAATCCACTTATAGTGACGATTCATACTTATTAAATGCTTCAAAAAATCAGATACGTGCATTTCTTGCAAATTTAACTGCAAGGGGGGTATCACGAAATTCAATCGGAAGAAAACTTGCTGCTCTCAGGTCATTTTATCGCTACCAGACAAAAATAAATGCAATAGAATCAAGTCCTGCACAAACCATTCAAACACCAAAATATAGCAAGAAATTGCCATCAATTCTCAGTATTTCCGAAGCATTATCACTGCTGGAAACTCCTAATGCTGATTCTCCAGAAGGAATTAGGGATCGAGCGATATTGGAAATATTTTACGGCACTGGAATTCGGTTACGGGAATTGACTAAATTAAACATTTTGGATATTGATTTAAAAAGTCGATTGATCCGGGTTCATGGAAAAGGCAATAAAGAGCGGATCCTCCCTATTGGTTATAATGCAGCCAAAATGTTGCAACGGTATTTAAAAGTGAGGAAATACCTGGTTTTCAATTCATCGCTAATTGACGATAAGGCTGTATTTTTAGGAAAGCGTGGCAAGCGGATAACTCCCCGGCAGGTTCAATATAAAGTCAACCAGTATTTAAAAAGTATCTCTGCGGCTAATTCCCTCAGTCCTCATATTCTGAGGCACAGCTTTGCTACCCATCTTCTGGATGCCGGAGCGGACTTGGAAGCTGTTAAAGAGTTGTTAGGACATGCCAGTTTGTCCACAACCCAGATATACACTCATGTAAGCATGGAAAAATTGGTGAAAATTTATAAACAAGCACATCCGAGAGCTTGAAAAATGATCATTAAATCAATCAATTACCGGAAGGAGGTACTGGATTTTTTTGATAAAAAATCTCCTAATTCATGATGGTATAATTATAGAATTATCAAAATTGCATGTGGCAAATAGAAAAGGAGACGACTATGCAAATCACATTCACAGCAAGGCATTTTAAAGCTCCCGATAACCTAAGACAATATTCAGAAAAGGAAGTATTAAATCTGTTAAAACATTCCTTAAATATTGTTGTTTGTGATATAGTCCTGGTTAAAGAAAAAATTAATAAGATTGCTGAAATTACAATAAAAGCCTCCAACATAATTTTATCAGCAAAAGAGACCTCTGAAGATTTTTTCAAATCAATTGATTTGACTGTAAATAAACTAGAACGACAGTTGAAAAAATATAGGGAAAAAGCAAGACAGCATTCACATGATAAAATCAATGATGTTTTGAGAGATCATGAACTTCTCGAAGAAGAGACAAATTAGATATGTCTTCAATTTCAGTTAATGAATTCTATGATAAAAGCAAACGCGCGTTAAAGCTCACTCTACTTTCGGGTGAAAGTGGCTTAGAAAAAAGAATAAACCAACTTGAAATCCACAGACCCGGCTTAGCATTAACCGGGTTTGTGGATATTTTTTCTTACGAAAGGATTCAAGTTCTTGGCAACACTGAAATTGCATATTTGGATTCCTTAACTGAAAAAGAAAGAGAAGTCGCGTTTAATAGACTTACCGAATTTGAAATTCCTTGTCTTGTTATAACCAATCAAAATAAATCCTTCAAAGGTCTCATCAATCTATGTAATAATCACAATATTCCTGTTTTTCGAACCCCTGTAACCACTACAACTTTTGTGCGGTTTATCGGGAATTTTCTTGAAGATGAATTTGCTCCGAGAACCCAGATCCATGGAACCCTAGTAGATGTTTATGGTATTGGTGTGTTATTATCAGGTCGAAGCGGAATAGGGAAAAGTGAAATCGCATTAGATTTGATAGAAAGAGGCCATCGCTTAGTTGCAGATGATTTGATTGCAATTAAACGAAAAGGCGATGATATATTAATCGGAACCGCTAACGAAATATTAGAACATCATATTGAAGTCAGGGGACTTGGAATCCTGGATGTAAAAACTATGTTCGGAATTCGTTCTATAAGATTGCAAAAAAGAGTTGAAGTTGAAGTATTTCTGGAAGAATGGGATGCCAAAGAAAACTATGAAAGAATTGGATTGACAGATGCTTTTACAGAAATTCTGGATATAAAAATACCGCAGGTTCGGTTGCCAATTTTCCCTGGCAAGAATATAACGGTTATCATCGAAACAATTGCAATGAATTCGCTGCTAAAAATATATGGCATTCATCCAGCCAAAGAATTCAATAAACGATTATTGAAAAAAATGAGTGCACAAGGTAAAACGATTTACGGCAAGAAACGAAAAGAATATCTTGAACATGACTTGGAATAATAATGAAATTCCAATCGATAAAACTTAATAATTATGGTATCGTTGATATTACTCACCCATGGTGACCTATGTAGTTCATTTTTTAAAGCAGCCACAACCATGTTAGGCGATCAACCTGATGTTTACTGTATTCCAACCCTTCATCTCTCGTCGAATGAAATAACCAAAAAAATAAAAAACATTTTTGAAAACTCAGATATTTTAAAGTATGGTGCTGTAATTGCCGTGGATTTAAAGGGTGGCAGTACTTGGAATGTTGCTTGTAAGCTAACCAGAGATCATGATCGGATTGCTATTATATCCGGGATTAACTTACCCATGTTGCTTTCATTCTTAACAAAGAGGGAATCATTAAATTTTAAGGAGCTTACTGCTAGTTTGGTGGATGCCGGGAAACGAGGTATCGAAATATTCAATTGTAGTGTCGAAGGTTCTTGAAACATGTCATTTCTACTAATTCGCGTTGATGATCGTATGATCCACGGACAAGTTGTGGTGGGTTGGGCAAATTATCTTCATCCAGATCGTATCGTCCTATGCAATGATGAAATTGCCTCCAATCAATTTGATAAAGATTTGTACGAATCTTCATTTTCAGATTCAGATGTTTCAATCAATGTTTTTAGCACTGATGAACTACTCAATTATGTGAAAAATGAAAATTTTAATAAAGAAAAATGTATTTTATTACTTAAAAATCCTAAAGACGCTCTAAAACTCTACGAACTAAATGTGCCGATGAATACCTTAAATATCGGTGGACTTCATTACCAATCCCAAAAAAAGGAACTAAACGATTACATTTTTTTGGATAACAATGACATCCATTGCCTTGATAAATTGGCGAATCGTGGGATTGTTATTGAGGGACAAGATACGCCTAATGCAAAAAAAATTGATGTGATGAAATTGATTCATCAGAAACTTCATTGAACCAATCAATCACTAGAAAATACAATTGGAGAATCAGGACTATGGCGCATAAAATAAGTTTTTTCGCACAAGTGAACCGGAACTTTGATAAGGCAGCTGTTTTAACAAAACATGCACCTGGATTACTAAAACAAATAAAAATGTGCAACGGTATATACCATATTTCTTTTCCATTAAAGCGTGATGATGGCTCCATTGAAACAATCCACGCATGGCGGGCTGAGCATAGCCAACACAAATTACCGGTTAAGGGAGGAATTCGATATAGTATTGAAGTGAATGAAGATGAGGTTAAAGCCTTAGCAGCGCTCATGACTTATAAATGCGCGATTGTTGATGTTCCGTTTGGCGGTGCAAAAGGTGGAATTAAAATTGATCGCAGGTTTTATTCGGAAAATGAAATTGAAAGGATCACCAGAAGGTATGTGTATGAATTAGTTCGCAAAAATTTTATTGGCGCCGGAATTGATGTGCCTGCACCGGATTATGGCACGGGACCGAAAGAAATGGCATGGATTGCTGATACTTATAGCGCCTTAACTGGCGGTAGATTAGATTCTCTAGCTTGCGTTACAGGTAAGCCTCTTGCTCAGGGCGGGATTCATGGCCGTATTGAAGCAACAGGGCGAGGGGCCTATTTTGGCATCCGGGAAGCTTGTGAGCATGTAGAAGACATGACGTATTTAGGACTTAAACCCGGGTTGGGAGACAAACGAGTTATTGTGCAAGGGTTGGGGAATGTCGGCTATCATGCTGCGAAATTCCTGCAAGAAGGTGGTGCAACTATCACTGGAATCGCTGAATATGAAGGAGCCATTTTTAATGCGGATGGGCTTGATGTGGAAAGTGTGTTTCAACTGCGCAAAGAAACCGGTTCGTTATTGGATTTCCCGGGCGCTAAAAATATTATACCTTCGATTAAAGTTCTGGAAATGGAATGTGATATTCTGGTCCCAGCTGCTCTGGAAAATCAGATTACAGAAGAGAATGCATCTAAAATAAAGGCAAAAATTATTGCGGAAGCTGCAAATGGACCCATTACAAGTGAAGCTCATGAAATGCTAAAAGAAAGAAACGTTATGATTATACCCGATACTTTTTTGAATGCAGGCGGTGTAACGGTTTCCTATTTTGAATGGCTCAAAAACTTATCCCATGTAAGATTCGGCCGAATGGAAAAACGTTTCGAGGAAAAAACACAACTTCAATTATTAAAGGCTATGGAAAGAGTTTCCGGCAAATATTTTTCAGATGATGAATTGAAATCGCTGGCACAAGGTGCTGGTGAAGCTGATTTGGTCAATTCCGGTTTGGAAGAAACCATGATAAATGCCTATGCTGAAATTAGACGGATAAAAGAAGATCATAATAATGAGATAGATCTCCGTATGGCAACATTCATTTGTGCGATTGATAAGATTGCATTGGTGTACATGGAGATGGGGATTTTTCCGTAGAAAGTACCTTACTTAGAGAACCACAAATAAAATACGAGGGGTACCGGTCAGATAATCGCCACATCCCATTTCCCTGGGTTGTGGCGATTCTTTTTTCTACTTCAATTATTTGTTGATTACTTACAGAACGGTATAAGATAAAGCAATTGCCAGGGATTGATTGAGTTGTCGTTTAGCAGAGAAGTTCTTGTTGTAAAATTGTGATATTGAAATTAACGAAACGAAATACTTCGATATTTTGGTAGTCAATTGGTTGTCCAATTATATCGATTTCATCAAATGCCAAATCGTATAATGATCATACAATTCTCAAAATTTCCTACCAGTAAAAATTATTTCTTGCGTAATCTTCAAAAAATGGTTATTATTTTTGGATTAAATTCAGTAAAAATACTTTAAAATAATATGGGTTTTATGTCTATTTCATTGAAAAAAGAGATGAAAAAGAAACAGTCCATTCGCTGGTGGCCGGCTATTGTAATAACTTTATTGGCAATAGTCATCTTGATTTGGGTATGGTCGTCAGAGGCTTCTAGCAGGCAGGTACAAATTTTAACGACTGGTCCAGTATTAATTTTAACTTCCTTATTTCTATTAATTTGGGCGCTTTTTTTTGCACGGATAGTGCGTAAAATCCGGTTCGTGATTTTTGGTTTGTTTGTGCTTAGTATCCTGACTTCTGTTTTATTACTGGATTTCCGCGGCGTCTCCGGTGATGTTGTCCCGGTTTTAGAATGGCGGTGGTCAAAGATAGCCGGTGAACCCACTGATAAGAAGATAATTGATTATAAGGACACGACGGCGGAAAGTGCTGCTATAAAAGGCTTGACATACAATTTTCCTCAATTCCTCGGGCCGGATAGAAATGCGATTATTCCAGACCTGAATTTGGATAGAGACTGGGCGACAAACCCACCGACTTTAATTTGGCGAAGACAAGTTGGGGCTGGTTGGTCAGGATTTGCAGTCGTAGGCGATTATGCAATTACACAAGAGCAGAATGGCCAGGAAGAATTGGTGGTAGCCTATGATCTATCCACTGGGAATGTTCGCTGGATTCATAAGGATGTAACTAAATATGAACACGCTATGACCGGGGATGGTCCTCGTGCAACGCCAACTATTTCTGGTGACAGAGTTTATTCACTCGGTGGAAACGGTTTATTAAATTGTCTTGACTTAGCTTCTGGTAAAAAGATTTGGGCTAGGAATGTTCATGAAGATCATCAAGCTCTAAATCCTGAGTATGGAACCAGTTGTTCTCCATTGGTTCTTAATGAATTAGTTATTGTAACCTCAGGAGGAAGAAAAGGAACTTCCTTGGTTTCTTATAATAAGCATTCTGGTGATTTCGTTTGGGGCGGCGGTGATGATCCTGCAAGTTATAGCTCGCCGATTTATACAACAATTGCTGGAATTCCTCAAATTATCATTTTCACGAATGTAAGTCTTGTTGGGCACGACCCTACGAATGGCAAAGTATTGTGGCGGCAACCCTGGCCCAGTGGCTCCGAACATGTTGCGCAACCTGTTATTTTACCAGAAGATCGTATACTTGTATCAACCGGTTATGGAATAGGAAGTAAATTATTTAAGATTGAAAAGAAAAATCAAAATGATTTTTTCGTGAAAATTCTTTGGGAATCTCGTGGATTAAAAGCAAAATTTGCTAATTTTGTATATAAGGATGAGTTCATATATGGGCTGGATGACGGCATCCTGGTTTGTATCGACCTGGTAAATGGAAAGCGAAAATGGAAAAGCGGCCGTTATGGTCATGGCCAAATCATTCTTGTAGGTGATCTTATTTTGATAATGGCAGAAAAGGGGTATGTTGCCCTTTCGGAAGCCAGGCCAGAAAAGCATAATGAACTTGCACGATTTAAAGCCTTGAAAGGCAAAACCTGGAATTCTCCAACCTTAGCTGGGAATTATCTCCTGGTTAGAAATAATAAAGAGGCGGCATGTTTTGAATTGCCGGTTTTAAAATAGATTGTTATTCTGGTTTTTGTGAGGCTGAATGAAAATTATATTTAAATATATTTCGATTGTATTTGGGTTTATCATAATTGCTTGTACGCAAAAGGAAAGTTCTGATTCACTTTCTGATATGTCTTTAAATGCCAATGAGAACAAGAATATTCTCAATGCTGGTTTTGTTTGTGTCGACAAAGTCTATAATTCAGAACTCATGGCCCCTTACGATATTTTACAACATACGGTTTATCGGGATTCAAGCAATTATATTCGCTGCTTTATCGTAACACCGGATGGCAAACCATTTACCACCTCAGAAGGTATTGTTATCAAACCCCATTACTCTTTTGAGAATTGCCCGCCAATCGATATTCTTGTGATCCCAAGTACCGAGAATAGTATGTCTTCCGACCTGGAAAACAAAATTTTAATGGATTGGCTCAAAGAAAAAATAGGTTTTGCAACAACAGTAATCACTCTTTGTGATGGTGCATTTCCTCTCGCCGCTACAGGAGCTTTGGAAAATCGTGTCGCTACCACATTTCCAGGAGATCGTGACCGTTTTTCAAAGATGTTTCCGAATATAGACGTTCGTTATGATGTCAATTTTGTTGAAGACGGAAAATTTATTACATCGGTTGGTGGTGCGTTGAGCTATGAGCCTGCGTTATATTTGGTCGAAAAGCTTTATTCAAAAGCCAGTGCTCACCGAACCGGGCAAGGGTTGGTTTTGGATTGGGATTTGCAGAAGACTCCACACTTGATTGTTAAACATAATTATAATTAGCTATTTGTGAAAATATTTATGATTGATTTTTAAGATTTTATATGAAATGAATAAAGAATCGGGGAAACCGTTTATTAATGTCTGTACAAAGTTGACCTTATGCCATTCCAGTACGTTTGAAGAAACTTGTTAAAAAAAATCTTGCCTTCAAATAAGTCAATCAAAAATTATTACCAGCTTAATAAAAAATAATAAATAACAACCCATATTTAAATTGGATATTTGTTTTTAGTTTTTTTTATCCATACCTTTCATTTGTACATATAACACCGCCAAACAAATCATAATTTACTTTAAATATACAAAATCAATTAAGGAATCAAATTTATGTCCTATGTACTAAAATTAAAAAATGGTATATTCCAGGTTTCTTCTTGCCTGGTCATAATATTTTTACTGTTTTTTCAAGGTTGTAGTCAGGAGCCTGGCCCAGAATTAATTCTCACCAACGGAAAAGTTTACACTTTATCCTGGGATGAACCTGCCCCTGACGGAACTCCTGCATCTAATGCTCCTTATTCAAGTGATGGATGGCAGCCGGATGCTGAAGCCCTGGTGATCGGCAGTGGACAAATATTATTTGTTGGTTCCACTGAAGATGCATTGAATTATCCAAATGAGCGGGTGATTGAAGCCAACCAAATTGCTAACCAGGATGAGTCAGTGAAAGTGATAGATGTTAATGGCGCAACCATTCTACCGGGATTGGTAGATTCCCATACTCATGTAACCAATTTGGGGAAAGCGCTTTCAATACTCAATCTAGTTGGGGTGGAAACAGAAGAAGAGGCAGTCGCGAAGGCTGTGGAATGGGCTAAGAATATTCCCAGAGGCGAATGGGTGATCGGACGCGGTTGGGATGAAGGCGCCTGGGCTAATCGCTATCCTGATATGAAACTGTTGTCTGAAAAAATTCCGGATCATCCGGTTTGTTTGCGAGGACTCCATAGTTTTGCAGTCTGGGGCAATAAAATGGCTTTCGAGAAAGCCGGCATTACATCAGAAACAAAGGCGCCAAAAGGTGGAGAAATTCGCAAAGATGCCAATGGAAATCTCACAGGTATACTGATCAACAACGCCACGGATTTGCTCGAAACTGCAATTCCAGGGTCTACTCCCGAACAGATTAAGCAACAGTTATTAGCCGGTCTTAATGCAATGGCAGAAGCTGGCTATGTTGCCGTACATGATGCTGGTGTAAGAAGAGAAATGATGGATGCATTGCAAATCCTGGATGATGAAGGAAAATTACCCATTCGAATCTATGCCATGCTTTCTGCTCGCGATGAATCTTTCATGCCGGAATGGCTTCTGATGGGTCCCAGGACCAATCCAGGCAACAAACTTATTGTTCGCTCTGTGAAAGCCTATTATGATGGCGCTCTTGGTTCACGGGGTGCCAGGTTACTGCAAGATTATTCCGATAAACCTGGTCATCGTGGGGTTAGCGGGAATGAATATGGATTTGACGAAGATATTATAGCTAGTATGATGATAAGAGGATTTCAAGTCGCTATTCATGCGATTGGTGATGCCGGTAATCGTGAGGCTCTTGATTTTCTTGAAACTGTAATCAATGAGAATCCATCTGTTAAATCCAATCGCCACCGTATTGAACATGCCCAGGTAATCCACCCTGATGATTTTAAAAGATTTATTGAATTAGGTCTAATTGCTTCCATGGAGCCGCCCCATGCTGTTGAAGACAAAACCTGGGCTGAGGATCGTTTAGGTTCTGAGCGTGTAAAAGGAGCCTATGCCTGGAGAACACTCCGAGAGATTGGCGTCAGGCTAACGTTTAATTCAGATCTGCCAGGTTCCGATCACAATATTTTCTATGGTTTACATGCTGCTATGACTAGAAGAGGTAAAGATAAACAACCGACTGAAGGATGGTACCCGGAGCAAAACATGACACCGGAAGAGGCAATCCGTGGTTATACCAATTGGAGCGCTTATGCAGCTTTTCTGGAAAATGAAACCGGAATCCTGGAGCCAGGAAGATGGGCGGATATCACGGTAATGGATATCGATCCTTTTGTTTTGGGCGAAACGGACCCTGGTAAAATTCTTGATGGGGAAATCTTGATGACTATTGTAAATGGGATAGTGATTTATGAAAAAAAATGACAGGATTACCCGGATAGTCTGAGAATTTTTATTTTCATCCTGCACAATCCTGTTAATCTTGTCAAAAAATGTGGAGACAATAATATGAATTTCACAAACAAAATCGTATTGGTAACAGGCGGCTCACGCGGAATTGGCCGTAGTATTTCACAACAATTTGCAGAAAACGGTGCAAGAGTTGCGATCAATTACAAAAAGAATCTTGCTGCTGCAGAAAAAACCAAAGCTTCTCTAAATGGTGGTCCGCATTTGATCGTTCAGACGGATATAGGTGATTCGACTGCAGTTCAAAATATGATTGATCAGGTTGTATCAGAAATGGGTGGTTTGGATATTGTCGTGAATAATGCAGGCATTTTTGAAGAACATCCCGCTCATAGTGTCACTTACGATCAATGGCAAGATAAATGGGATCGGACTTTGAAAACAAATCTGATTGGCCCGGCAAATCTGTGTTATTGCGCTGTACAGCACTTTTTAAAGCAGGGTGGAGGTAGAATTGTCAATGTTGGATCTCGAGGCGCCTTTCGCGGTGAGCCAGACAGCCCGGCTTATGGCGCCAGTAAAGCCGGATTGCATGCGATGGGACAATCTCTGGCAAAATCTCTCGCTCCTTTTAATATATTCGTGCATAATGTGGCCCCAGGTTTTGTGGAAACTGAAATGGCCGTCGAAGATTTGAAGGGGAAAAAAGGCGATGAAATTCGCGGGCAAAGTCCGCTTAATCGAGTGGCAAAACCGGAAGAGATCGCTCATACGGTTTTGTTCCTGGCATCGAAAGAAACGGAATTTTTAACCGGATGTATTGTGGATGTAAATGGCGCTTCGTATTTGAGGACCTAGTACCAATATATAGGGCGATTCCATCGCTGCTAGCGATGGAATCGCGAATCTTTCTAAACCAAAATTTCCGAATTCTAATTGTAATATTACAATGTGCTATATTTGAAATAAATTATTTTATTTCCTAAAGTTATTTTCTTATATTAACTCAACACCCACAAATAGGATAGAAACTATTTGAGAGGATTCGCATGAAAAATGAATCTATAAAACTAACAGTAATTCTTCCGCAAATTCCAGATGTTGAGGTTGTAGCCATAAAAGGCATGGAACACCTCGCAGAACATCTCGGTATTCAGGATGAGAAAATCGGTGAAGCAAGAATACTGGTAAACGAAGCCATTATTAATGCGCTCGGGCATGCTGGTGAAGATAGCCAGGAAGTTCGAGTTGAGTTTACAATGACTAAAGAGAAATTAGTCATTTTTGTTGAAGACTATGGCACCGGGTTCGAACCTGACAAGGTTGAAGATCCAAATATAGACGAGAAAATCCATTCCGCCAATAAACGTGGGTGGGGGCTTAAACTGATGAAATCCATGTCAGACGACTTTATCATCGAATCTGGTCCCAATGGAACAAAAATCACTATGATCAAGAATTTGATTTAAATATGTGGAGGGTTGCATGACACAGCTAACATTTACATCCAGAATGGAAGAAGATCATTTGGTAGTAACTACATCAGGTTATATCAATCAACATGGTGGAGAAAATATTGCTAAAGAGTGCTTTAAGTATATCGATGAAGGTACAACAAAAGTGATCCTGGATTTAAAAGATTCCAAGGTTGTGAACTCGATAGGGATATCGGTACTGATTGAAGTGATTGAAAAACTCAATGATGTAAAGAGGTACACTAACCTTTATTAACCTGGATCCACCCATTGAAAAATCCTTCACAATTATGGGGTTATTTCAATATGCAAAGAAGGCTGATTCCTTAGAGGCGGCCATGCTATAGAATTCGTCAAATTTCTCTTACAAGCCACGATTTCTAAATTAACTGAAATTACGGAATAAAGATTTCAATTACAAAATTGTCAATATGAGCCATTCTAATCTCCTGGAACATTTCTCACTCAATATCGCTTCTTTCCAGGAAGGATTCAATTCTCTCTTAACCTCAACTTCGTTAAAAGATTTTGCCAATAAATATGCCCAATTAATAAAGAGAAATCTTTTGGTATCAGGAGTGAGTGTTTTTTATCGCTCTTCGAATTCAGATGAATGGCAATCCTTATTTTCCAATCACTCTAAGACGATTGAAAACAAAGTTACACATCATTCAAAAGAAGAATTCAGTATTTCTTATGACTATCCTGAATCGAACCATATTTTTGTAATCCTTCCGAATGGAACCGGGTCAATTTTTCATATTCTTATTGGACATAAACTCGACAATTCAGGCTTTTCGGATTTGGATAAACTCACTTTACAATTTTTGATTAACCTGTTAAACAATGCGTATCAAGCATTCGATCAACTCAAAAGAGAGAAAGATCTAATATTTTCATTGAATACCAGAGTCCTGCAAATAAATAGCTTAATTGATACCGGAATCGAAATTGCAAGCATGGCGAAACAAAATGCGGTTCAGGAGTTTAATGCCTTTCTTGAAAGTGGTCATGATAGCGATCAGGTTGGTAACCAACTTTCACTATTTGAACTATCGCTGCAAAGCGTCGCTTCGCTTACAAATGCCTCAAAAGCCCACCTGAGAATTACTGCCGAAGAGACTGTAAACCATATTTATTTTCCAGGCGAGTTTAACAATGAAGAACCCTCATTAGAAGAAAGCAGGATCACCCATTCGTTTGATTACCAGGATAAAACCTATTGTTTTACACTGTTTGAAAAAGAAAGTAGATCTGGAGTTGTTTCATTCGATGATACCGATTCAATGATTTTGGAAGGCATTGTCAGGCAGGTAAACGCTGCTTTGGAAAATGATTATTTATTAAAGCAATTGTTAGAAAAACAAAAGATCGAGCAAGAGATTGCAGTTGCCGGGGCGATTCAACAGGCAATAATTCCCAAAGAACTTCATAAAATTCCTGGCTATGATTTATTTGGAATCAATATTCCTTCGAAAGATGTAGGTGGAGATTACTATGATTGTATTCATCTTCAAGATGGTCGATTTGCACTAGTCATCGCTGATGTGAGTGGTAAAGGTGTTCCGGCTTCATTGCTTGTAAGCAGCTTGCAAGCCTCTCTTTATGCGTACCTGGAGGGCAATCTCTCATTGCCAAAATTAGCCCATAAATTAAATCATGCAATATTCAATGCTTCAACGATTGATAAATACATCACATTTTTTATGGCAGTGCTTTCACCCGGACAAGGCAAACTGGAGGTTCTAAACGCAGGACACAATCCAGCTCTATTGCTAAAAAGTGATAATTCTCTTCACAAGTTAGAAGCGGGTGGAATCTGCATCGGAATGTTTGATTCAGGAATCGAATTTACGACTGAATCCATAACTATCGAACCTGGTGAAAGCTTGCTGTTGTTTACAGATGGCATACCCGAAGCAACAGTTGATGAAGAGAACTTTTATGAAGATGAAACATTGGAAGAATATTTTGTGAATAATGCACATAAAAATGCTGACCTCTTTATTCATGATTTGATGAATGATGTCCGGGAATTTGTCGGCGGCCAGCCGAAGAGTGATGATATTACGGCCTTGTTTTTGAAACGAAATAAGTAAAACGTGAAACGGCAAACGGCAAACGTGAAACGAAGAAAACCACGAGTCATAGAAGCACAAAGTAAAGTAATAAAGTTACAAAGTGAAGCTTTTTAGACTACATGCTTGACGCTTATAAAATACCTAACCTGAATAATTCAGGAAGCTAATGAATAAACCATCCTCCAAAACACAGCAGAGCCAAGAAAAAGAGCTGGCTTTAGCCCGTCAAAAAATCGAGAAACTGGAACGTGAGGCACAGATCGAAGCTGCACTCGAACGTGTTCGGTCAAAGGCGATGTCCATGCACAACAGCGACGACATCTCAGATGCTACGGCAATCGTATTTAGGGAACTCGAGAGACTGGGAATCGTCACGCTCCGCTGCGGAGTCGGCATTCTCGATGAAACCAAACACATGGATGTCTGGACTGCAACTGCAAGCGCTGATGAAGATGATATTCGGATCATAGGCCGAGTGGACATGACGATTCATCCAATGCTGGAAGGCGCGTTCGACGCCTGGAAAACACAGCAGTCATTCTACACACGCGATTTGGTTGGCAAGGACGTGAAGAATTATTTCGCCGCCCTTGACGCTGCCCCTGACTATCCCAACATTGTGCCGGACAAGATTCCTAAACGACAGTCTTTAGCTACGTTCAGTTTTCGAGAGGGCTTGCTCTTCTTTTTTTCTGATGATCCAATAACCGAAGAAGCGATCCGGATATTCAAAAGATTTGCATCGGTCTTTGCCTTGACCTACCGGCGCTACCTGGACCTGAAGCAAGCCGAGGAGCGGGCCCACGAGGCCCAGATCGAAGCTGCCCTTGAACGCGTCCGCGCCCGCGCCATGGCCATGCACACATCCGATGAACTCACCCGCGTAGCCGAAGTGGTTTTCGAGCAATTTACTAGGCTGGAGATCCCTTCGCTACGCCGTATTGTGATTACCGTAATCGATCAGGATGAAGAGACGTTCTCAATTTGGGCTTCCTCCACTGGTGACCAGCCTGGTGTACATGGTTTTACGGTCCCTATGCTGGAGAACGACAAAATACGTGAGTTCTCAGAACGTTAGCTCGCAAACGAAGATCGCTTCTCCGTTTTCTTTGAAGAGCAGGCCATGAAGGATTTCGTGACGCACATCGTGCAGTATGGATGGCGGTATCCTGCCGGAGAAAGCGCCCCAGACAGAGTGGTTATGAACTGTGCTTCCTACAGCCACGGCATTATGAACACGATTACGTATGAGCCTTTAGCCGAGGACGACTTCGATGTTCTCGCACGCTTCGCTAAGGTCTTCGAGCAGACCTACACGCGCTTTCTCGACCTTCAAAAAGCCGAAGCCCAGGCGCGTGAAGCACAGATCGAAGCAGCGCTCGAAAGGGTTCGGGCGTGCACAATGGCCATGCATCAAAGTGAAGAACTACAAGAAGTTATCAGGGTCGTCTTCGAACAATTAGAATCCCTGAATCTCGACATAGATGCAAGTAACATCAACGTGCATTTAAAAGACTCCAAAGACCATTATATGTGGACAGCCGCTACCAGCCAGCGATATGATAGGCGGGTGCATTTACCATACTTTAACCATCCATTTTTTACCCGATATGAGACGGCTCTTCACAATGGAGAAGCACTGCTGACTGATACCATGACTTTTGAAGAAAAGAACAGCTTTTTTGTCCACTTTTATACACATGCGGAATTTACAGTGCCTAAGAAACGAAAAGCGTATATTGCTGCCGCAAAAGGAATAGCCAGGTCTACTGTCCTTTCAAAAGATACTTCTCTGACTATTTGGAATTACAAGGTAGTACCCTATACCCCTGATGAGAATGGCATAATCAAGCGATTTGCACAGGTATTCGAGCAAACATACACGCGCTTCCTCGACCTTCAAAAAGCCGAGGCACAAGCCCGCGAAGCACAGATCGAAGCTGCTCTTGAGCGTGTGCGAGCCAAGGCGATGGCTATGCATAGTTCTGAAGATCTGGCCACAACTGTCAGTGTCGTTTTTCAAGAATTGCGGACCCTGCACATCACACCGATGCGTTGCGGCGTCGGTCTGATCGACGGAGAAACTCAGGTCGTCGAGCTATTAACCACCAGCGCCACCAAAGAGGATCATGCCTTGGAACTTGTCGGCACAGTAAAGTTGAAGGGCCACTACGTATTGGAAAGCGTATTCGAATATTGGAAGGTGCAGAAGGAATATCATCCTGTACTGAAAGGCAATTCCTTAAAAAAATATTATGAACTTGTAAGACCTCATATTGACATTCCGGATTGGCAAAGTATCAATATCCAGTATGGGTATTTTTTCTACTTTCCGGAAGGAGCCCTTTATACTTGGGCTGAAAAGGAATTCGTGGAAGAAGAACTTCGCATCTTCCGAAAATTTACGTCGGTGCTGGGATTGACCTACCGGCGGTACCTTGATTTAAAGGAAGCCGAAACGCGGGCACGGGAAGCCGAACAGCAAGCCTCCGTAGATCGCGTACGGGCGGAGATCGCGACGATGCGAACCGCCGACGACCTGCAACGCATCACCCCCGCTCATCTGGCGTGAACTAAACGTCCTCAGTGTGCCATTTATCCGCTGCGGGGTTTTAATTATCGATGAGGCCAGCGGAGCATGCCCTTTTTTATCTCTCTACCCCGTCCGGAGAATCCCTCGCCGCGCTGCATCTGAAATTTGGCAGTACGCCCCTGGTTGAGCAAGCTGTGCAGTACTGGCGGCAGAGAAAGGTTTTTCGGGAAGAATGGGACCGGGAGCAATTCATAGCGTGGACGCAGACGATCCTATCGCAGATTGATAGTCCGAAACAGTACCAGGCCGGTGAGGAAGCGCCCGAGAGGCTCGCGTTGCAGTTCGTGCCTTTTACCCAGGGTATGCTCTATGTCGGCAGCGCCACACCGCTGGCGGACGATGAAATTAACCTCATCCAGGCGCCCCTTGCCGATGCCTTTGCCGTAGCCTATGCACGTTATGAAGACTTCACACAATTGGCGGCAGCCAAGGCTGAACTGGAAAAAGAAAACCAGCGCAAAGCCCGGGAATTAGAAGAGGCACGACAGCTGCAGCTTTCGATGCTGCCGAAAGACGTTCCTAAATTGCCCGGCCTTGAAATCGCTGTTTACATGAAAACCGCTACAGAAGTCGGCGGTGATTATTATGATTTTCATACAAGTGATGATGGCACTTTAACAGTCGTGGTTGGGGATGCCACCGGACATGGCTTGAAAGCCGGTACCATGGTTACGGCTGCCAAAACTTTGTTTAGCGCTTTGGCTAAGAATCCTGATATCTTATCCACATTTGCAGAAATGAACACATCCATCAAATCGATGAAATTGCCATTATTATCCATGTGTTTGGCAATGCTTAAATTCAGTAATGGAATCCTAAAATTATCTTCTGCTGGAATTCCGCCCGTTTTGATCTATCGCAATGCCAGCAAAAAACTCGAAGAATTGAATATTGACGGCATGCCGTTGGGCGCCATGAAAGGATTTCCTTACCGGCAAGAAACGGTAAAATTGAAACCTGGAGATACGATTCTACTCATGAGCGACGGTTTTCCGGAATTGATGAATGATAAGGAAAAAATGCTGGATTATCCAAATGCGTATGCCGCATTTAAAAATGTAGGGGGGAAATCACCGAAGGAGATTATTGACCACCTGGTTAAAACAGGCATCAAATGGGCCAATGGCCGCCCCCAGGATGATGATGTGACGTTCGTGGTTTTGAAAATAAAACGTGAAACGGCAGACGGCAAACGTGAGACGTGAAAAACGGAAAACGCGAAGAAACCTCTGAGCTTAAAGTATGTGGGTATTAGATTCCCGATAAAAGCATTCGGGAATGACAGGGATAGGAAAAAATTGTCATTCCTGCATGTTTTTAGCAGGAATCTTGATTGTGAAATGACTTAAATGTGAAGTACTATTTTGTATATATTTAATATGGGTGTAAGAAAAATGGTGCTTCCCGATTAAAGCATTCGGGAATGACAGGTAGGGTAGCATGGTTATCATTCCAAATAATTATTAGGCGGTCAGCAAACCCCAAAACTGTCACCCCCGAATGTCTTATCGGGGGTCTAGATTGTGATTTTTTAAAACATAACTGGCCTTTTTATTGAATTATTATTTTGTCTACGTTTTAGCTAGTAAGAAAAATGGTGTTCTTTACATTGGAGTTACAAATAATCTCAAAAGAAGAATATATGAGCATAAACATGACTTAATAAAAGGGTTTACAAATAAATATAAAGTTCATAGTTTGGTTTTTTATGAGGTTCATAACGATATTAAATATGCTATCTTCAGGGAGAAACAAAATTAAAAAATGGAACCGCCAATGGAAGATAGACTTGATTGAGAAAGAAAATCCTGATTGGAAAGATTTGTATAATAAAATATAGAAAAAGTAGATTCCCGATAAAAGCATTCGGGAATGACAGAATAGAGAATAATGACTTAGCGCTTATATTATTATCGAGGAACACACATGAAATTACAAAGGAAATCACTTATGAACATATGCTCATCCACTAAAACTAGAGTCACTAGCATTCGATTATTACTCTACTTAACGCTGTTCACAACCTCTTCAATCGCCTACTCCCAACCCCAGAAAATGGTATTCGAACACATTACCGTACAAGATGGCCTGCCGGAAAATAGTGTGTTTTCCATGCTGCAGGACCACCTGGGCTTTCTCTGGCTCGGTACTCAAAACGGCTTGGTGAAGTACGATGGTTATCATATGAAAATCTATACATCGGATGCTGACAATACCCACAGCATTAAGGGGCGTTCTATTTTTACTTTGCATGAGGATCGGTCGGGAAACATCTGGGCTGGAACTAGGGAAAACGGGCTTAATAAATTTAACCGGGCTACAGAGCAGTTTACTAACTACCGGCATGTCCCGGGAGATAGTGCCAGTCTAGGTAACAATTTTGTCTTTTTTATTCATGAAGATCAAAAAGGATTTATTTGGGTTATTACAAGTGACCAGCGGTTGAAAAGATTGGATCCTCAAACCGGAACTTTTACTCATTATGAACATGATCCGGAAGATCCAAACAGTTTGAGCGCCAATTCAATTAGTGTTTTTGGCATTTCATTTCTTGTTTTTTCGTTCCTGGAGGATAGAAATTCAAATATCTGGTTCGGCACAACAAATGGGTTCAATCGTTATAATCATAAAACGGATTCTTTTACACAGTATTTGCCTGATTCGGAAAATAGCGGCAGTATAAGTGGAAATATTATTACATCAATTTTAGAAAGCAAAGACGGCCAGTTGTGGATCGGAACTATTGGCGGAGGTCTCAATCGTTATGATCCTCAAACCGATTCTTTTACAAATTTCATCAATGATCCTGAAGATCCAAACAGCATTGTAGATAATACAGTTGCACATTTGTTTGAGGATGAAGCCGGTACACTCTGGCTTGGTACACAAGGTGGATTGGACCGAATGGAGCCAAGTACGGGTATCTTCACCCATTACAAACACGACCCGGAAAACTCTTCAACACCCAGCAATATTGGGCTGATGCCTCTGTTTGAAGAGGAAAATGGCGACATCTGGTTCCTTTCGGGAGGAGGAGGCCTGGATCTTTTCAATCGGCAAGCCGGAACCTTTTCGAATTACCACAGCGATCCGGATGATCCCGCCAGCTTGAGTTCAGATCGAACTGTCGCATTTTTAGCCGATCGTTCCGGGAGTTTATGGTTCGGGACCAGTAATAGAGGTTTGAATAAACTTGATCGTTCGCAACAGAAATTTACAAATTATAATAAAAAGGAAGGGGATTTGAATAGTTTAAGTGATAACCGTGTAACCGCTATTTTTGAATCGAACTCTGAACCGGGAATAATTTGGATAGGTACTCGGGATGGTCTCAACCGATTTGACCGCGAATCGAATACCTTTGTCCATTTCAAACACGATTCATTAGATAAAAATTCATTGAGCTCAAACATTATTCTAGCTATTTATGAAGATTCGTCAGGAGAAATGTTTATCGGCACTGCTCAGGGCTTCCATCGCTTTGATCGTGAAAAAGGTCATTTCACTCGTTATAAAAACGACGTAAATGATCCTACAACTTTAAGCAATAACAGGGTAAATGACATCCTGGAAGACCACACAGGCGCTCTCTGGATCAGTACAGAAGGCGGATTGAATCAATTCGACAAGGAAACCGGAAAGTTTATCCGCTATATGTACATGGATACCACATATCATCGTATGGTTTTTCAAACTATAGAAACAAGCATGCAACAGGGTCGAATTCTTTCTGAGATAGTGAAGGTAGGAAATGACCAAAAAATCTCGAAAACCTTTACTCTTGATAAGGAAACTACGATACTAATCGTTTCTATGGGAGAAGGGACAACCCAGATGTTCGATTTTGGCTCTCTTGAATCAGATAAATCGACCATCTGGGAAATGGATTTGGACAGCACGAAACATGCAGGAGGAAATATAAAAAACAGAATCCAAATTGTTATGAAAACACTTCAACCAGGCAAATATACCCTCCGGTATCAAACTGACGACAGTCATAGCTACAGAAACTGGAATGCTCAACCACCGCACCGCCCGGATTATTGGGGTATTCTCGTTTTTAGCCTCAACCACGCCGAAACCGATACACTTTTAGCCTATATCGATCAATTTGAATATGGCAATTCAATACCCGAAGATAGAGTTCGTCCAATTTTTGAGGACGGCTCCGGAACGCTTTGGTTTGGTACGAACACCAATGGTGTTTTTCGCTATAACAGGGATACGGATGATTTTACAGCCTTTAATGATGAAAGCCGCGGTTTGATCGCTGTTTTAGATATTTTTGAGGATGCATCCGGCAGTTTATGGCTTGCTGACTATATCGGCGGATTGTTGAAATTCGACCGCGAAACAGGTTTGTTCAAAGCTTATACAGTTCAGGATGGATTACCAGTCAATAGTGTGAATGTAATTTTGCAAGATGAAAGCGGCTTTCTCTGGCTTGGCACTTTTAATGGGTTGACAAAATTCGATACTCGAAACAACATGTTCACAACCTTCGATGCTTCCAATGGCTTGCTAGGCCATGAGATTTTTAGAGCTTATAAGAATGCGGCTGGGGAAATGTTTTTTGGTGGTCCAGATGGGTTAAATGTTTTTTCACCGGATCAAATGCAAACCAATACTGTCCCCCAACAATTGCACTAACCGGATTTAATCTATTCGATCAACCCGTTGCAATCGGGGGTGACTCACCCTTAAAACAGCATATTTCCATTGCCGACAATGTTGATTTAGCCTACAATCAGAATGATATATCCTTTGAATTTGCAGCCTTGCATTTCAGTCGCCCAGAAAAGAATGAATACGCCTACAAACTGGACAATTATGATTCAGACTGGCGCTATGTTGGAACCAAACACACGGCAAATTATACAAATCTGGATCCTGGAGAGTACATTTTTCATGTTAAAGCTGCCAACAGTGATGGGATATGGAATGAGGAAGGGACTTCAATCAATATTATAATCAATCCACCATTCTGGAAAACCTGGTGGGCTTATGCTATTTATTTTGTCCTTTTGATATCAGCGATTGTTTCTGCAGGTAGGTACCAAAATCATAGAGTGATTCAGAAAGAAAAGACCAAAGCGATTTTGGCAGAAAACCAACGGCGAGCCAAAGAACTTGAAGAAGCGCGAACCTTGCAACTTTCCATGCTGCCCAAAACCGTTCCATCCCTTCCCAATCTGGAAATTGCAGTATATATGAATCCTGCCACCGAAGTGGGTGGCGACTATTACGATTTTCATGTTTCTAATGATGGCACACTCACAGTCGCTGTCGGCGATGCCACCGGCCATGGCTTGAATGCCGGTATGATGGTGACAGCTACTAAAAGCTTATTTGAATCGCTGGCGCCGGATGCAGAAGTCTTAGGCTTTATGAACCAGTCCAATCGAGTTTTGAAAAACATGAACCTTCGCACACTTAATATGGCTATGACCATGCTGAAAATTAAGGGTTCAAAAATTGCGATTTGTGGCGCTGGTATGCCGCCATTGTTAATTCACAGGGCGGCTGAAAATAAGATGGAAGAGATCCTGTTGAAGGGCATGCCCCTGGGTTGTGTGGAGGAATTTCCATACAAAGAGCAAGTGTTATCAATTTCTGCCGGTGATACTTTATTGCTTATGAGTGATGGTTTTCCGGAACGTTTCAACAGTCACGGGGATTATATGGGTTATGATGAAGCCTATGCAGCATTTGAGAAAGTAGCGACAAAAAGTCCCAAGGAGATCATCGACTATCTTGTGAAAACCGGAGATGAATGGGCCAATGGAAGACCCCAGGACGACGATGTGACGTTTGTGGTGATGAGGGTGAAGACGTGAGACCCTTCGACTGCACTCAGGGCAGGCGGCAAATGTGGGACGAAATAAGTAGATTCCCGATAAACTTGTACCCTTATGTTTTAAACGGGTAAACATTTCGGTAATGACAGCTCCATAATTGTCACCCCCGAGTGTTTTTATCGGGGGTCTGTCCTTTTTTTTAAGGGATCAGAATTTTAACGATGTATAAGATTCCCGATTAAAGCATTCGGGAATGACAGTTTGGGTTGTAATTGAATTCTTAATTCTGCATAGTCGGAAATGACAGGTTAGGGAAGCATGATTATCATTTATGCAGTCTCGCTTTTAGCAGAAATCTTATTCGTTGAAAGTCCATCAAAATCTATCAAGATAAAATCATTACTTTAATATCACTATTTTACTGCCCAACCAAAATAAAATTTGCGGGATTCATTTCAATTCGCTACCTATTATTGAAGTATCTTTACATCAATAACAAAATAGGTTAGTGGAATATGAATATTTATGCAATCATCATTTTAGCAACCATATTGTTTGGCTTCGTTTTAGATGTCATCGCTGAAGTCCTCAATTTAAAGGCATTGGAAGAAGAACTCCCAACTGAATTTGAGGGAGTGTATGATTCGGAGAAATACGCCAAATCACAGGAATATACCAAAGTCAATACAAAATTCGGATTTATTACGGGTACATTTGGATTACTGCTCACATTGGTATTTTGGTTTGCAGGAGGTTTCAATTACTTGGACCAAATTGTCAGGGGTTGGAATTTAAGCTCAATCTGGACGGGTTTATTGTATATTGGCATTTTGATTGCTGTGAAAACATTACTATCACTGCCATTTGGCATCTACTCAACTTTCGTAATCGAGGAACGGTTTGGTTTTAACAAAACCACACCCAAGACATTTATCCTGGATATGGTCAAAGCGTTATTACTTGGCATCATTATTGGCGTCCCACTGCTAGCCGGGATTATGGCTTTCTTTCAGTATGCCGGCAACCTCGCCTGGCTATATTGCTGGATTGCTACCACCATATTTACTTTAATTATCCAATTCATTGCGCCAACCTGGATTATGCCGCTGTTTAACAAATTCACACCTCTTGAGGAGGGTGATCTGCGCAATGCAATTATGGCTTATGCGGAAAAGGTTAAATTTTCATTACAAAATGTTTTTGTGATGGATGGTTCGAAACGGTCGTCAAAATCAAATGCATTTTTCACGGGATTTGGGAAACGTAAACGAATCGCTCTGTTTGATACCCTCATCGAAAAACATACGAACCAGGAATTGGTATCTGTTCTCGCTCATGAAATTGGTCATTATAAGAAGAAGCATATCCTGAAAGGAATGATCATCAGCATGTTACATACGGGTGTGATGTTTTACCTCCTTTCTATTTTCATGCGTCATCAAGGTCTTTTCGCAGCATTTTATATGGAGGAAATGTCAATCTATGCAGGGTTGATTTTCTTTGGTATGTTGTTTTCGCCAGTGGAGATGATTCTATCCATATTTATGCAGATCTTTTCACGAAAAAATGAATACGAAGCGGATCGATTCGCGTCCGAGACAACAGAAGATCCTGCTTCGATGATCTCTGCATTAAAAAAACTCTCGGTTGATAATTTGAGTAATTTAACACCACATCCGTTTTATGTATTTTTGAATTATTCACATCCACCGGTATTGCAACGGATTGAGGTGATTAAGAAAACTTGAAGTAGATCAATAATTTTGACAGGATTAACAGGATATACAAGATTACTAGTCGGAATGATTTGTTTATTTGTTATAAATCTACGATTTTAAAAGAGTTTTTTTGAAGTGGAATGCAACAAAACAATGTGTTTAATAAAGAAAATTGAAGAATTCCTACATTTGTCATCCTGTCGTGACGGTATCTTGATAAAAAACAATATCTTACATGAATTTAAAATAGATTCCTCTGAATGACATTAATTTTTTTCATTAGTAATAATGCCTAAAAAATATTTCGACGTCGCAGTAATCGGATGTGGGGGAATGGGAAGTGGCGCTCTGTACCATTTGGCGAAGAGAGGGATCAAAGTCTGTGGCATAGAACAGTTCGGGATTGCTCACAACTTAGGCAGCTCCCATGGCGAAACCCGCATCATTCGCAAGGCTTATTTTGAGCATCCGGATTATATGCCGCTTTTGAATCGGTCTTATGAGCTTTGGGACGATTTAGCGCAAGAAACGGGCAAAAAACTCATGGTACAGAATGGCTTAATCGTAGGAGGCAAGCCGGATTCTGAAACCATAGTGAATCTTGAAAAATGTTATCAAAAATATTCTGAGCCCCATGAATGCTGGACAGTTGCTGAAACGAGAAAACGGTTTCCGCAATTTAGGATTCCGGAAGATTCGACTGTTTTTTACGATCCATTTGGAGGATTTTTATTTGTTGAAACATGTGTGCAAGTGCATTTAGAAGCAGCTCAAAAATTGGGCGCTGAACTTTTCACGAGTGAAAAAGTGTTAGAATGGAGGCGGGATAGAGATGGCTTCTGTATACAAACAACCAATGGGGAAATTTTCGCGGACCGACTTGTTTTAAGTATGGGTGCCTGGTCAAAGAATTATTTAGCTCAATTAGGAATTCAGATCGATATTTGGCGAAAGGAAGTGTATTGGTTCAGAAGTCACAATCTGGCATGTTTTAAACCTGATCAGTTTCCGGTATACTTTTTCGAAACAAGTTATGGCACTTTCTATGGCTTTCCGGCAATCAATGAAAAAGGTCTCAAAATAGCGGAACATTCAAAATCCAATATTATCGAAACGGCTGATGAAGTCAATCGCAATTTGGAGTCATTGGATGAAGAGGAACTCTTACGATTTCTTTCCGAATATATTCCCAATGCCGGACAAGAACGCACCGATTATTCTGTTTGCATGTATAGCAAAACATCAGATGATGATTTTATATTAGATAATCATCCGCAAGATTCTAATATCGTTTTAGCTGCTGGATTTTCTGGACATGGTTTTAAGTTTACACCCATTGTTGGTGAGATCATGGCTGATCTTACCTTAAACGGAACGACTGAACATCCCATAGATTTTTTAAGATTGTCGAGATTCCATAAGGACCAGGTAGAGGTATAGTGAAATCCGCTGAGTACTGGATCGAGAAATTGCAATTGCAGTCCCATCCTGAAGGCGGGTACTTTCGCGAATCCTATCGAGCGACAGAATCGATTCAGGCTGTTCATCTACCTAATCGTTTCAACGGCGATCGCTCCTTTTCAACCGCTATTTATTATTTATTAAAAGGCGAACAATTCTCTGCATTCCACCGTCTAAAATCTGACGAATTGTGGCATTTCTATTCTGGTTCTTCCTTGACAATTTATTTGCTCAATCAAGAAGGCGTTTTAGTAGAATTGCAATTGGGAGATGATTTTGATGCTGGTGAGTCCTTTCAACTGGTGGTTCCAGCAAATACCTGGCTTGCCGCTCGTTGCGGTAGAAAGGACAGTTATTCATTGGTCGGCTCTACCGTTGCTCCCGGTTTTGATTTTATAGATCTGGATTTCGCAAACCGGCAGGATCTGATCAAGGAATATCCTGAAAATACAGCGATTATCAGCCAGCTCACTCAACCTAAGCCGAGAAAGTAGCATGACATTTAAAGATCACTTGTCCACACAATCCGATATTTACGCCAAGTACCGTCCGAAATATCCCCCTGCTTTATTCGATTATCTTGCATCAATTACCCCAGATACACAACAAGCCTGGGATTGTGCTTCCGGTTCAGGTCAGTGTGCGACGGGATTAAGAAACAGTTTTGTCCATGTAATAGCAACAGACGGAAGTGAAAGCCAGGTTGTTCATGCAACTCACGAGAAGAATATATCGTACATGGTTTCAGTTTCAGAACAAATAGCGATACGGTCAAATACAATAGATTTGGTGACGGTTGCTCAAGCGTTGCATTGGTTCGATTTCGAAAAATTTTATGCAGAAGTAAACCGTGTGTTACGACCTGGTGGTTTAATAGCAACCTGGTGTTATACGCTTTGTCAAATCTCGCCTCAAATCGATCAAATTATTTTTGAATTGAATTATAACACGCTTGGGGAATATTGGAGTCCGGAGATATATCATGTCGATGGTGGCTATGCTACAATCCCTTTCCCATATAAAGAGGAAAAAACTCCGGAGTTTAAAATTCAAGCCCAATGGGATTTTCTGGAATTTATTGGGTTTCTCAGTACGTGGACAGCAGTTAAAAAATTTGTTCAAACACACAATCGCAGTCCAATTGCTATATTTTATAAAAAACTGCTACACGCCTGGGGTGATGAAGAAACAACAAAGGAGATCACATGGCCTATTCACATGCGAGTCGGGAGGTTAAAATGAAAACAGGTATTGGATTTTTAATATTACTTTTTATGTGTGCTTGTTCCGGTAATTCAGATCCACAGAAAATAATAGATCAATCGATTGACAAATATGGAGGAATACGTTACAAACATTCATACATACAGTTTGATTTTCGAGATAAGCAATATGATATTCACAGGACTGGAGGTAATTTCACCTATATTCGGGCATTCAAAGATTCCATAGGTGATGTTCGGGATATTTTGACGAACAACGCCTTCAATAGGGAGGTCAACGGCGAGCGTGTAACTCTGACAGATCAGGAGCGGATTTCGTACCAGGCTTCTCTAAATTCCGTTATTTATTTTGCCCTGTTGCCTTTTCCACTCAACGATCCTGCAGCTCAAAAACGATATCTTGGTAAATCGAAAATAAATGGTGAATCTTATCATAAAATTGAAGTTACATTTTCGGAAGAACAGGGAGGCTCTGATTTTGAAGATCGGTTTGTGTATTGGATTCATCAAAAACACAAAACAATGGATTTTCTTGCTTATACGTTTCATCAAAACGGTGGTGGAACGCGTTTCCGCCAGGCATTGAATCCCCGAGTTGTCAATGGTATCCGATTTGCCGATTACTTAAATTTTACTTCCGATTCGATCCAGAAAAATATAGAAGACTATGATGAATTATTTATGACTGGTGATCTCAAAAAAATTTCTGAAATTAATTTGGAGAATATTAAAGTCAGCAGATAAATATGTACCCGCTAGCTGTTTTTAATATCGATTTTAAGTTCTATTGATTATTTGCCATCTAGTGATTGATCGAAATGACAATGAGTGGTATGGGCAAAGAGTTTTCGTTCATACACTATCTACTTAGATCTAGAATTTTTCTTTTAATTTTCTTTTTAGAAGTTTACTGGGCGGCAATGGATCTCCTGTTAATTCTGTCATTTCAATTACTAGTTTTCCAGCTTCTAGCAGTAGGTTTTGATCGATACCCGTTTTGACACCATTTGTTTCAAACATGTTTACGATTTCTTCTGTAGCCACGTTTCCGACTGCTTCTGTTAGAACTTTCTGATTACCACCAATTCCTCCAATTGCTGAATCAAATGTGTTAACTCCGGCATCAAAAGCTACACGGACTTTCTTAAGACCATCTCCATTTCTGTTATGTAAATGAACTGCAATTCCTGCTGAGCCAAAGGTGTTAATTACATATTTTAGCACTCTTTCGATGTCATCTTCTTTAGCGCGGCCATCTGTATCTGCCAGAGCTATAGTTAGTTCAGGATCAAAGTGACGAAGCTTTGAACATATTTCGGCAACTTCTTCCTCTTTGGTTGGCCGGTTCTCTTGGGTTAGATCCCTAAATGCACCGGATAAATGAGCTCGTAAACGATAGCCTTTTTTAGTTGCAATGTCAACCACCTCTTCTGCATTATTAATGGCTTGTTCTATAGTCATCTTTGTGTTCTTTAGAGAATAATACTCTGAAGCAGAAAGAAACAATGCAACTGTGTCCAGGTTTGGGGCTTTTTCAAACTCATGGAAATACTTGATATTCGGGACTAGCGCAGCTAATTGGCCATTGTAACTATTAACCTGCTTCATTAGCTCGCTTGTATCCTTCATGGCCGGTATGATCTTCTGATTAACAAAAGAGCCAACTTCTATGTATTTTAAAGAAGCTCTTTGCAGTATTTTAATTAGCTCGATTCGTTTCGCTATAGGAATTTGCCCATTACGATTTAATACTTGCATGCCATCGCGCGGGGCCATTTCGCATATCGTAACTATTTTTTCCATAATATTTATCTTAAATTAGCAATTTAATAATTGCGCTGATTAACATTACTTTGGCAATGTATTAAGAGAATATTTTCTTGAATATGCATTATGTTATGGAGCTTCTTAAATACGCAAGCAAGAACAAAATTAATGCATTAAATTTAAAATATTATAACATATAATGAATATATTATAGTTACTCTTTCAAAGGATGTCAAGACGATGAGCCAAAATAGAAAACTTCATTTCCAAAAGACCTTTTTCTTCTTTCTTTTTTCTTGTTCGATTGCACTTAACGCGCAACAGCCTGTCTCTACTAAAACAGCTGAAGTTTTCGCACGTTTAGAAGAGCAAATTGCATTAGATGTGGAAGAGGATAATGTAGGAAGTATTGCAGCAGGTATTGTAATGGGCAACGATTTGGTTTGGGCAAAAGCCTTTGGTTGGGCAGATGTTCAAAATAAAGTCCCGGCTGATATTACCTCGATCTATCGTATTGGCTCAATCTCAAAGTCGGTAACGGCTGCTTTGCTGGTTCGATTAGCTGAAAAAGGAATATTAGATTTAGACGATCCTGTTTCCAAATATTTGCCGGAAATTAAAAACCTGGTGGATTCCCTAGATGTAGCACAAAAAATTACCCTGAGGCAATTAGCAAGCCATACAGCCGGATTGATCCGGGAACCGAAACTGCCAAAAGCTGCTGCTGGCTCAATCGAAAAATGGGAAGAGAAAATATTAGCATCTATCCCGACGACTTCATTTTTATCTAAACCCAAAGAAAAGTACTCCTATTCGAATATTGGTTACGGTATTCTCGGTTTGACTATCTCACGAGCTGCTAATCGTCCTTTTATGGATTTAGTACATGAGTATATTTTTGAGCCTCTTGGCATGAATAGCAGTACATTTATCATTTCTTCAGATTTAAAAAAACATTTGACTGTTGGATATGCAAATCGTCGAGATTCTATCAACACAACATTCCCAGCCATGGAACATTCCGGGCGTGGCTATAAAGTTCCTAATGGCGGGGTTTATTCCACTGTTGGAGATTTGGCGAAATTTATCGCCGGCCAAACCGGAGTCTCCCCCGTGCAAATTCTATCCACTGAATCCCGTGCTGAGATGCAACGTATCCAAACACCGGCTAATCCAAACAGCGGTTATGGCCTGGGTTTTTCCATAAGAAAAGAGGAAGGAGGAATTCAGATTGTCGGGCATGGGGGTAGTGTTGCCGGTTATAATGCATACATTGCTTTTGATATAAAAACAAAAATTGGGATTATTTTACTGCGAAATTACAATCGTGGTAGGACTAGGTTGTCTAATTATTCTGATGTGGTGCTTGAATTAGCTAAAATCAATGAAGAGTGAGATTCAGAGTAATCTTTCATATTTTGCCGCCACAACTTTTGAAAATAGTCAATGCCGGTGCTTTTTGTGATCTCTTCAAATGAAAGAAATTCATTTAACGGTGTGCATTGTTATCACTTCCAGGTCCAAATAAAACCGCGGGGATCTTTGCCTAACTGTAATTAGTGTCTGAACGAAAAGCACCCATCTGTCATTCCCGCATGCTTTTAGCGGGAATCTACATGCCTGGAATGATTAGATTCCGGCTCAAGCTTGTCCCTGCATGTTTTTGGCAGGGAAGATTA
>JADFJB010000019.1 GCA_022566355.1 candidate division KSB1 bacterium | reverse complement strand
TTTCTGACACCGACTTCTTTGCTACGCTTGAACGATCGAGCAATGGCCAGATTCATAAAATTTGCACATGCGGTCAATAAAATCAACAGCGCAATAGTTGAAAAAATCAGGATGTAGCGCTCATCCCCTTTGTTCGGCGCATATTCGTTACCGAAGTAAATATCATTTAATGGCTGCAGTTCATAGCGAAAATTGTAGTGTTTTATATAATCTTCTCCATGATATTGGCGGGCAAAAACCGGCAGCTTGCCCTCAAGCACATCCACAGAATGGTCTTCCCGCAACAAAACATAGGTCCAGAACTGATTGTTGTTGATAGAAGTTACCCCGTAAAGTGTTTGGAAAGGGAGCAACATTGTAAATGTGAAATGCGAATTTCCAGGAACATCCCGAGCAATCGCATTGACGACAAAAGCCTCTTCTGCCTTCCCGACTTGCACATAAAATACCTTGCCTATCGGATCATCCTCGCCAAACAATTTTCTTGCTATTGAAGCGGTTAAAACGGCTGAGTTCTGTTCGAGCAGCCGCGAGACATCCCCGCGCACAAGCGGAAACGAAAAAATGTCAAAAAGGCTTGCATCAGTGTACAGCACATTTTCAACGGAGACAAATTCACCATCGAACTTTATTAATGTAGAATTCTGAAAATTTTTAATTCTGACAGCGCGTTGCACATCCGGTAATGCCTTTTCAATTTCAAGGGCTAATTCGCCAAACGATAAAGGACCCCGTATTGGCATGTTGCCGGAAATCCTGTCCGTAATCACACGATAAATTCTATCGCCACGTTCATGATGTCTGTCATAACTGAGTTCATGTTGGACGAACAGCACAATCAATAAACAGCACGCGATGCCAACGGCCAGGCCGAAAATGTTGATGAAAGCGTATGCTTTTTGTTGCCGTAAGATTCTTAATGCAATTTTGAGATAGCTATTGAACATTAATGCCTCCAATGAGGGTTTCTGAATGCATATCGCGGAGTGAATCCACAATCGCCAAACCGCTTTCCACAATCAAGTTTACTCATACCGCAACGCTTCTACCGGATTAATCAATGCCGCCCGAATCGCTTGTGTGCTCACCGTAAGCAGGGCAATCACCAACGCCAGCCCACCGGCCAGTGCATAGACCCACCAGCTAACATTAATTCTAAAGGCGAAATCCTGCAACCAGCGATTCATTACAAAATAGACTACCGGAGAAGCGACTATAAATGCAAACAAAACGAGCCGACTGAATTGCTTTGATAGCAGCATGATAATGCTGGTAACCGTAGCCCCAAGGACTTTTCGTACGCCAATTTCTTTGGTCCGCTGTTCAGCTGTATAAGCAGCCAAACCCAATAATCCCAAGCTCGCTATAAAAATGGCAAGTGCAGAAAAAAGCCCGAATGTTTTCATCAAGTGTTGTTCGGATTCATAAAATTGAGTAAACTTTTGATCCAGGAAATAATATTCGAAAGGATATCTCGACTCAAATGCCTGCCATTTGTTTTGTAAAAACTGAATTGTAGCAGGTATATTTTCCCCTGCGATTCGTACTGAAACATTTTCCCAGCGAGGAGCAAAATAAAAGATCAAAGGTTCAATCTTATGGTGAAGCGACCTTGTATGAAAATCTTTGATGACGCCTATCACAATTCCATCCTCCAGCTCACCTTTTATATCCAATTGCTTTCCAACTGGATTTTTCCAGCCTAAGCTTTTTGCAAGGGATTCATTAATGACAACTGCGTTCGTTTCATCAGTTGCAAATTCCCTGGAAAAATACCGGCCTGCTGTCATTTCAAGTCCATACGTCCCAAGAAAATCATAATCATCCACACGAATCGAATAAGCGATCCATTCTTCATCTTCCGATTTCCCTTCCGGACGAAGTCCGAAGCTCATCATTCCCAAACCCGGAACACTATTACTCCCGGCAACGTGGGAAATGTTGGAATGTTGTATTAGTTCATTCTTAAAGCCTGGTACTGATCCGATATTTCTGTATTTCCAATAGGCAAAACAACAATCTGTTCCTTATCAAATCCTAACTTTTTTGTTTGCATAAATTGCATTTGCTGGTAAATAATGATAGTACCTGCAATCAAAATGATTGATATCCCAAACTGAAACACAACCAGTCCGCTTCGGAATGTTGTACTTTTTATACTTTTTGTCGAGCCACGTTTTAAAGAAGGTAGTTTCAAGGAATAATTGGCGTGTTTCCGCTTAAAACAGCTATTGGACGATAGGATGACAATAACAGCGCCGGATAAATTCCTGAAATTGTACCGACAAAAACCGGAATACAAACCAGACTCCAAAATAAAGTCCAATTATTCATTGCATCAAATGCTAAAGATTTGCCGGCAAACGCATTGAAATAAGGTAAAATGACCTCGACAAAGTTCATTGCAATAATTGCTGCCAAAAAACTCAAAATATCGATTCACCAAGAAACTGCTTCGCTAACTGTTTTCTCTCGGCGCCCAAGACTTTCCGAATACCAACTTCTCTTGCTCGTTTTGTGGCCCGGGCTGTTGATAGATTTGTGAAGTTAATGCATGCAATAAGTAAGGTTAACAAAGCGATGGCCGAGAAGATGTAGACAGTAGTAATATTACCCAACAACAAACTATCATTAAATCGAATTTGTGATGATTTTAGATAGATATCCGCCAATGGCTGTAGATACAGTTTGTAATATTCTGCTTGCCTTGGCATATACTTCACCATAAAATCAGCCAATTTTTTCTCAAAGGCAGGAACATCGGTCTCAGGAAATAATAGTAAATAAGTGAAGTTGACTTGTGTAATCCATCGATTCAACCAACTCCAGTTGAGCGGACCAGTACCGGGAATTGTCGAAGTCCAGGAGATCAAAGCATTATATCTCAATGAGGAATTGGCCGGAGTTTCCTCAATAATTCCCGTCACTTTGTATGATAAATCATTTAATCCTTGAATAACCTGGCCAATAGGATCGGAATTACCAAAAAACTTCCCGGCTGTTTTTTCTGATAAGATGATAGATAATGGCTCAACCAGAGCAGTTTTAGCATTCCCTTGTAACAGACGAAAATCAAAAATATCAAAGAAATTTGAATCAGCAAAAACAACATTTGACACTTTCAATGAAGTTTCACCTCGGGTCATCAATACATCATCAAACCATGGCAGCAAACGCAGGCTTTGCTCCACTTCGGGGAAATCAGACACCATCGTCGGTCCCATTAATCCAGGTGTAATTGCATGCCATTCAGTGCCACCAGTTTGGGGAGTTACTTTCTTGTTCAGTCGATAAAGTCTATCCGATTTTGTATGGAAATTGTCAAATGACATTTCATCCTGTACAAACAGAAAAATCATGATAGTGCAAGTTATTCCGATTGCCAGTCCTACTATATTTATGAGCGAGTACCCTTTGTAGCGAAGAAGATTACGAAGTGATATTTTCAAATAATTCTTAAACATGCATCCTCCAATGAGCAATGAGCAATGAACAATGATCAATGAACAATGAAGAATTGCTTTTTGTCAGTAATCAATGCAGTACTTCATTGTTATTATTATGATTTCTTAATTCTTGTCTTTTTTAGATTTGAACATAATATTTAGCAATTTGATCAGTTTATTCATAAGCACTTTCAAATGTCTTTTGATCAATTAATCCAGAATCCCTCATTAAGCTCACCCAATATTTTGATTCAAGACTTTCCTAGGATGCAACCAATATTTTGTTAGAAATATCAGGTTTTGAGATTGCACCATTTGCTTCCGCAATATTTGCTCCAATTAGAAGTACCGCTTCTGAATAACTACTTTGATAATACAAACTCCTTTTTATCCTTAGTCAAAAACTGATAAGCCTTAACAATTCTAATTGCAAACTCATAAGCCTTTTCATAAATCACAATTTTTCAGTCTTGCACTCCTTTATAAAGGTTCATTGCTTACTTGCTCATTGTTCATGGTTTATTCGTATCTCAAAGCATCTACCGGATTTGTTAGAGCAGCTTTGATAGCTTGATAAGCTATGGTACTCCAGGCTATGATTAACACTAATAATCCAGCGATTAGGAATGTTCCCAAGCCGATATCTATGCGATAAGCAAATTCCTGGAGCCATTTATTCGAAGCAAAATACGCAATCGGCACAGCGATGAATAGAGCTATAATTACGAGTTTGGTAAACTCTTTGGATAGCAACAAAATGATCTGTGTAACTGTGGCTCCTAATACTTTCCTAACCCCGATCTCGTTTGTTCTCTGCTCTGCTGTAAATGCTGCTAATCCAAAAAGCCCAAGACAGCTGATAAAAATGGCTAAGCCGGCAGCCATACCAAATAGAGCGCTTACACGTTGATCGGATTCATAAAAATTTTCTAGTTGCTGGTCCAGAAAATGATATTCGAAGGGTGTAACCTTGTCATACTTTTCATGAATATCTTCCAAGGATTTAATAGTGGCCGGAATATCGACGTTTGCAATTTTCGAAGTAAAATAATCAATAGCATGGATTGGATTGTGACTATGTCCAAGAATGAGCGGGCCAACCTTCTCATGTAAGGAACGGAAGTTAAAATCCCTGACAATTCCGATTATATGCGCCTCGAAGTTTTGACTTGGGATTGTGAAAGTTTTATTAATCGGATCATCCCAACCAAACGCTTTTGCGGCAGCTTCATTGATTAGTACAGCAGTTGTATCGGTAGTCATAGTCTCAATAAAATTACGGCCGGCTGCAAGTTCAACCTCGAATGTTTCCAAAAAATGACTGTCGACCCCGAAAAAATTCATGGTGCGGGCATCGGCCTCTGTTGCCCCCTGTGGAATTACTTCAAACTCCAGGATATTCTTCCATTCGCCAGGCACACGTGAAGTAACAGATACGGATTGGACAGTAGGAATTTGCAAGAACTCACTTCGCATTGCAGCAAAACTACTCCGGACAGCCCCGCTGTTAATGTCTACAACCACAAGTTGATTTTTATTAAAACCAAGCTCCATATTCTTGATGTAGTTCATTTGGTTAAATGTAACCAAAGTTGTCACAATCATGATAATGGACAAAACGAACTGGGTTACAACAAGTGATCGTCTTAAACTGTTTGCCCTGCTCCCTGATTTGAAATTACTTTTCAAAACACTGATAATTGGAATTTTTGATAAATAAAAAGCGGGATAACTTCCGGAAGCCAGACCCACTATAAATGTTAAAGAGACCAGGCCAAAGAACAATTGCCCTACATTGTTTAAATCGAAAGATAGTTCCTTACCTGTAAATGCGTTGAATTGAGGTAAAATAATTTGTGCAAGGGCATAGGCCAACAAAAAAGCAGCAAAAGACATCAACATGGACTCGCTGATAAATTGGCCGACAAGCTGTATGGGTTGAGCCCCAACAACTTTTCGTAAACCCACTTCATTGGCGCGATTTACAGTTCTTGCTGTGGCCAGGTTCATATAGTTAATACTGGCAATAATAACAATAAAGAAGGCAATTGTTGCAAAGATATAAATGTATGCAATTTTGCTTTTTCCATAGTTTCGTTCAAATTCGATGTTTTCGGAATAAAAATGAACATCTGAAAGGTTTTGCAGGGCAATTTTTTTCTCAACTGTAGACTCCGGCGGTTGGTATTTCTTTAGTAAAGCCGGAAGTTTTGCTTCTACCTGATCCGAATTATTATGCTCATCTAATAGCACATAGGTTTGAAACCCGATAACGTCCCAACGCTGTAGGAAAGGACTCCTGTTTTCATCAGCTTGTACAGTAGCTAATGAAAACAACATATCGAATTGCAAATGGGAGTTTTGCGGTAAACGACGAAGAACCCCCACTATATTAAAATCTAAATTCCGGTTAGTATGAAGGATTTTGCCAATTGGATTTTCATCACCAAAATACTTTTTGGCAGCGTCTTCAGTCAATATTACGGTAGCTGGATCGCTAAACAATTCATTTCCGCCAGCAATAAACTCAAAGTCAAAAATCTCAAAGAAATTCGGATCGGCGGCAAGGAACTCCTCATAAAACTTGTTCTGACCATATTGAACAACCATCCTGCCTAAACGGACCAAGCGGGCATAATTTATGACTTCAGGAATCTCTTCAGCCATAGTAGGACCCAAAGGCGCTACAGTAACGCCGAATTGTCGTTCGCCTTGATCCGGAGAAGCCTGGGTTTCGACTATACGGTAAATTCTTTCAGCTTTAGAATGGAAACGATCGAAGTTAAGCTCGTCTAAAACATAAAGAGAAATCAAGATACAAGACATCAGGCCGATGGTTAAACCCAATAAGTTAATGATAGAATAAGCCTTGTGTTTTATTAGATTTCGAAGAGCAATTTTCAGATAGTTCTTTAACATAAATGATTCCTCTTTCTAAATAGATCTGATCATTGTTTGTTGTTCATTGGCCATTAGCCATTAGCCTTTGGTCATTGAGTTTTTACAATAAGCATGCCACAATACATTATAAGGAATACTCTAATGTTCAGATGAATAGTAATGGGAAAGAAGTATCCGCTGACATTACATCAAGTGTACGCCAGTGAACAGGTTAAAATTGGTTTTAGAGTAGTTCTAAAAGGATTGAAGCCATGGATTAAGAGAAAATTTCAAAAAAGGAATTTCGCAGGAAATGATATTATATGCAAATGTCCTTCAGAAGACGACATCCTGAACAAAGTCGAAGGAAATATATTTAACAAACAACACCCCTTAATATTGAAATAGATTCTTCTGAATAACATCTCCTCAAACCTTAATGCTGCCGAATTCTCACACTGCCGTTGGTTGTAACCGCTCGAATTCTCGGGCCACCATCACCGATTTTAGTGCGGAGCCGCCGACTTAAATCACCCTGGACCATGATAGGAAAATCGATATGGATAGTGCCATTGACCGTTCCCGTTTCAAGATCGGCTGAATAATCTTCAGGTATGTCTAATCTTACACTACCGTTAGTAGTCTTTACATCCAGGCCTCTTCCGTTCCATTTGTTCCCGTCTAAATCTACCTCGATTCCCCCATTTGTGGTGCTGCCATGGACATCACCGCCCACCTCGGAAAGTTTTATTCCACCATTAGTAGCATCGAATTCAATTTCTCCATGTACATTTGTTATTGTGATGCCACCGTTAGTGGTTTCCAGGGAAAGGTCTGATTTTTCTGGTACCATTAAACGATAACTTACAGACCATCCCTTACGCCTTCTCCAACTTGGCCCTTCAGCACGAATGGTTTTGCCATTGGTTAACACGTCAATTCTTGAAACCAATTCTTTGGCCTCACTTCTATCTCGATCCCAGGCACAAACATTAGCCCGAATACGGATCTCATCACGCCTCCAGCCTTCTACCCGGATTCCCCCGTTTGCCAATCCATCTACTGAAATCACATCTCGATCAGCAGGTAAAGTAATTTCACGAACTTCACAATATTTTCTATCCCGACGGTGGTTATCATTCTCCCACTTTTCATCAATTTTGGACCACTGCTGTGCCGTTGCACAAGAATAGCAGGCAACACTCAATAACACTGGACACAACATTCTTAAAAATGATGATTTTGACATGATTATCTCCTTTTGAAAAATGCGCCTAAATTTAAATTGTTTTTAACCGTTACCTTTCCTGATGGTCAATTCTGCCATCGAGTAGATGAATAATTCTATTCCCATAAGTCGCATTTTTCTCCGAATGGGTTACTTGAATTATCGTTGTTCCCTCTTCATTCAGAGTTTTAAACAAAGCCATGATCTCTTCACCCTGGGCAGAGTTTAAATTTCCCGTGGGTTCATCGGCTAAAATAAGTTTTGGTTTTATAATAACAGCTCGGGCGACGCCAACAAGCTGTTGCTGGCCTCCCGATAATTGATTCGGAAAAAGTTTTTGTTTGGCAACAATATTAAAACGATCTAAGGTATCGCAAACCATGCCCTTTCGCTCCGCCCCTTTAATTTTCTTATAAAGTAATGGAGTCTCCAGGTTTTCATATACTGTCAATTCATCGATTAAATGATAGCTTTGAAAAACAAACCCGATATAATGAGAATGTAGTGAAGAACGATTCCGTTCCTTTAGTTTATGTACCGGTTCGCCAAGAAAATAATATTCACCATCGGAGGAATTATCTAACATACCCATAATATAAAGTAATGTTGATTTCCCAGCTCCCGATGGTCCCATTATTGTGACAAACTCACCTTTTTTAATCTCAAGATTAATATCCTGCAAAACATATGTTTTGCCAAACCCGCTTTTATAATATTTGAAAATATTCTTTAAGACCATCATAGCTGTCACCTAAAATTGTATAATCGAACCAAAATTGAGTTGCCGGAAATATTTAAACATGAAATCCTTCTTTAATATTTTCGGTGACGATATGTCCATCAAATAAATGAACAATGCGATGGCTGTATTCTGCATACGTGGGCGAGTGTGTAACCATCACGATTGCCGTTCCATTTTCATTTAATTCTGTTAACATATTCATTACTTCATCGCCATTTGCAGAATCCAGGTTTCCTGTTGGTTCGTCGGCAAGAATCAACTTTGGTTTTGCAACAACGGCTCTTGATACCGCAACACGCTGTTGTTGACCACCTGATAACTGTTGTGGAAAGTGATTCTTGCGGTGCATTATTTGCATGTGTTCTAATACTTCATTTACTCTTTCTTTTCGTTGAGCACCGGAATAGCCCAGGTATAAAAGAGGCAATTCAACATTTTCAAATACTGTCAATTCATCAATCAGGTTAAAGCTTTGAAAGACAAAACCGATATTGTTTTTACGTAGATTTGCTCTTTGTCGCTCCGAGAAATTCGCCACTTCTTGATCAAGAAAATAATATTCACCACCACTGGGATTGTCCAATAGGCCTAATAAATTCAACAATGTTGATTTTCCACAACCGGAAGGTCCCATTATGGCGATGAATTCACTTTCCTTTAATTCCAAATTAATATTATTTAAAGCGGTAGTTTCAACTTCCTCTGTAGTATAGACCTTTTTCAGGCCGTTGGTTCGAATCATTTCTTTCTCCTTTTTTTTAATTAGTATTCAACTATAATAATTTAATTTTAACTTTAATCCTTATTGTAGATAAGTAATTTGGCATATTTGACGTGAAACGGCAAACGTAAAACGTGAAATGAAAAACACAACAGACGAACGGACGGCTACCTCGTAGCGGATTTGAATGCTTCAATTCGACCTCTTTATCATATTAGACAACATTGCAAATAAATGATTCATTTGCTCTTCCAATGCTAACAAATCCTCTTTTTTACAATATGCAAGTCTCTTGGATAATTCTATTTGAGTATCAATCTCCACTAGTGATGATCTAGCGATTTCGTAAAAGCGATTCCTTTCTTGTAGTGAATTTCTAGATGCACCTTCTGCAATATTCGATGGAAGCGAAACAGCAGCTCTCCGTAATTGGTTAGTTATTCCATAAATCTCTACTTTTGGAAAAAGGCTTGTCGTTTGGTAAATCAAACTTACAAAATCCAAGCTTAATTGCCAAACCTTTAACTTTTTATGGTTTAATTTCAACATAGTACTCCCCCTTTCATCTAATAGGTTATTTATGTTAAAATTCATATCTTTAATATTTTATTGTTTGCCGTTTGCCGTTTGCCGTTTGCCGTTTGCCGTTTGCCGTTTGCCGTTTGCCGTTTGCCGTCATTTCAAAATCAACTTATCAATGTCGCCAAAACTGTCATATGTAGAAGTAATCACCTTTTCACCAGGCTCAAGGCCGGCAAGTACTTCATAAACCTGGGTATTTTGCCTGCCCAAACGGATCATTCTCTTGGTTGCAAATTCTCCGGATTTATCAACCAAATACACCCATTGTCCACCGGTTTTTTGCCAGAATCCCCCTCTATTAAGCAGGACCGTTGCCTCATCCAGATCGCCTAAGTCCAGGCGAATATGCACGGTTTGTCCACGACGAATCCCTTTTGGCTCAACTCCAACAAACTCCAAATCGATGTCGAAGCGCCCATCGCGGATCTCCGGAAATATCTTTTTGGTAATCAATTCATAAGTTCCGCCAGCAAAATCAAACCTGGCAGGAAGACCCAATGTTATTCGGGCAAGATAATGTTCATCCGGGCTAGCGCGCACTTTAAATCCATCCAAAACATCAACCTGACCTAATCGTTGTCCTGGTGATTTAGACTCTCCGACTTCAGCATTCAACGATGTAAGCTGTCCGGTTATGGGGGCTTTTACCACTAAATTATCTAACTTTTTCTTAACGATACCCAGGTTCGACTGCATACGATCGATGGAAGCTTCTAACTGTCCGATTTGCACCTTGCGAAAAACAGAATCTTGTTCGTAGGTCACCAAAGCTAGATCTCTTCGTTTGATATTATATTCGTATTCATCTTTTAACTGATCATATTCTTCCTGGGAAATTAAATTTCGGTTCCTTAATTCGGTTCCCCGTCCATATCTTCTTTTCAATTGTTTAATCTGATAATCAATTTCCACCATTTGCTGTTTCAGAGCAAGACGATAACGTTCCATTTCCAAACGTGTATTGCGTAAGTTATTCTGTTGTTCAAAAAACTCGGCTTCACGGAACATGATATCCAGTAGTAAGTTGGTATTCGATAATTGCAGGATAGGATCCCCTTCTTTTACAAACGTTCCCGCTTCAATAATCTTTTTTTCTACTCTTCCCCCCTCGATTGCATCTAAATAAACGGTCTTAATGGGTAGAACCGTACCAGTTACCGGAATAAACTCCACAAAAGGCCCCATGGAAACTGTGGAAATCGTTATCTTCTCAATTTCTACATTCAATTTTGAACTTCGATCTCCAAATACCAAATTGTAAATCACAACGACAAAAAAGAGGCCGCCTAAACCAAAACCAATAATTCTTTTTGGAGTAAATCTTTTCTTTTTTATCTGACGATCCATTGACATGGGCATCTCCTTATTGAAACTTTAAAATTATATTAACAAAAAAAGCCAAAGTATTCAATTTTCAATTAGACGTTAAATTCATACAAACAGTTACATGAAATATACAATTCCAAGAATCATACCAAAATTGATTGCATGCGATAGTCTTAAAGTATCAAAAATATATTTCGTGAAAAGTATACGCTGATACTACAGAATGTGTTCGTTATCGTACAGTTTAGTTGAACTATTCTTCAAGAAATAATAATATAATAAATTTTAATAGCTGATAAAATAAATATTTTATCCTGGTTCAATTATTGCCGTAATCCCTTGAAAAACTGACGAATAAGGTTAGAGAATATATGAGTAATAAATATGGCAGGTTGCTGGTTATAGATGACGACGAAGATGTCCTATTGGCAGCCAAACTTCTCCTCAAACAATACATGGAATTGGTTCATACGGAAAAAGAATCCTCAAAAGATACCCAATCTTTTGAAGAATGAAAATTACGATGTGATTTTGTTGGATATGAATTTTGCCAGGGATAGCACGAGTGGTGTTGAGGGGTTTCAATGGTTGAATAAAATCATGGAAATCGATCCCGATGCAGTTGTGGTCTTGATTACTGCATACGGTGATGTTGAGATGGCTGTACGGTCCATCAAAGAAGGAGCGACGGATTTCGTTTTAAAACCCTGGCAAAACGAAAAACTGCTGGCCACATTGTCAGCTGCTATGAATCTACGCCAATCCCGTAAAGATGTGGATTCTCTCAAACATCGCCAGATTCAACTTAGCGCCGATCTCGACAGGCAATTCCAGGGTTTTGTTGGAGATTGCCCTGCCATACAAATCGTATTTGATACCATTAAAAAGGTCGCAAAAACCGAGGCTAATATCTTAATCATGGGCGATAACGGCACCGGCAAAGAGCTTGTTGCGCGGGAACTCCATCGCCAATCACTCAGGGCTAATGAAGTGTTTATTAGCGTCGATATGGGCGCCATCACCGAAACGCTTTTCGAAAGTGAATTATACGGCCATGTAAAGGGAGCCTTTACCGATGCAAAGGAAGATCGCGCCGGTAGATTTGAAATTGCATCCGGCGGTACACTTTTTCTCGATGAAATTGGTAATCTGTCACTGCCACTACAAGCCAAGTTGTTAAATGTTTTACAGAACCGACATGTGATCCGGGTAGGCTCCAATCAACCTCGTCCAATCGATATCCGGTTATTATGCGCTTCCAACCTGCCAATCCATGACATGGTGGCGGAAAATAATTTCCGGCAAGATTTATTATACCGGATTAACACCGTAGAAATTCACTTACCTCTGCTTCGAGAACGAGGAAGCGATATCCCGTTATTGGTTGATCATTTTTTAGGGTTTTACTGTAAGAAATATCAAAAACCGATGAAAAGAATTAATCCATCCACTTTAAAAAAACTGGAAAAATATAGCTGGCCAGGAAATATCAGGGAATTGCAGCATGCAATCGAACGGGCAATAATAATGAGTGAAAACCAGGTCCTACAGCCTTCAGATTTTTTCTTTACGATCCCGGGAACCAAAGAAGAAGGACTGGTATTTGACAACTTTCAACTGGATGAAGTCGAAAAGATAGTTATCCGCAAAGCGCTCACCAAACATGGAGGGAACATTAGCCAGGCTGCCAAAGAATTAGGGCTTACACGAACATCACTCTATCGCAGGCTTGAAAAATATGGTATATAAACATTTCCGCGTTAACTGTATATTCCGTGTACTTCTTATCGCCCTATTCATCTATCTGTTTTTCTATCTACTATTTGAGACAGAACTTTATGCCACAATGATCATCGTTGTAAGTTTCACAATCTACCAAATCTATGGCTTGATTTATTATGTTGAAAAAACCAACCGGGATTTAACCCGCTTCTTGGATGCGATTAAACATTCCGATTTTTCCCAGTCATTTTCCGTAACCGGACTCGGCTCTGCATTTAACGATTTAAAGGAAGCGTTTAATGAAGTATCTGATAAATTTCGCAAAACCAGGAGTGAGAAGGAAGAACATTTCCGTTATTTACAAATTATTGTACAGCATGTTGGAATTGGACTGATCGCCTTCGAAGATGATGGCAATGTTGAGCTCATCAATACCGCAGCCAAACGATTACTAAGAATACCGCACTTGAAGAATATCAACAAATTAGAATCCTTTAGCAAACCCCTTGTGGATATTTTGTTCAAGCTTAAATCCGGTGAAAAGACATTGGCTAAAATCTACGATAACAATGAGTTGCTGCAAATTGCCATTTATGCAACCGAATTCAAAAGACAACAGCAAAAGCTAAAGCTTGTTTCTTTGCAAAATATTCAAAGCGAATTGGAAGAAAAAGAGATGGAAGCCTGGCAAAAGCTGATCCGTGTTTTAACTCATGAAATCATGAATTCCGTGACGCCAATTTCATCCCTTGCCTCTACTGTGAACAACATGCTGACCTCTAATGGCGCTGATGAAAATCTAATTTTTGGAAATGAAACAAGTGAAGAAACCATAGCAGATATCCGAGGCGCTATACAGACCATTCAAAAACGCAGCGAGGGGTTACTTCATTTTGTCGATGCTTACCGGAGTCTCACTCGTATTCCCAAGCCCAATTTTCAGATCTTTGCGGTTTCGGAATTGTTCGATCGCATTATTCGATTGATGCAAACTCAAATAGATGACAATAAAATTCATTTCGAATCGAGTATTAATCCGGAAAGCCTGGAATTAACGGCCGACCCGGAATTGATCGAGCAAGTATTGATCAACCTGCTTTCGAATTCCATACAATCAGTTGGTCAGCAATATGAGCCAAAATTAACATTAACCGCAGAAATGGATGACCGAGGCAGAATTTTGATTAAGGTGATTGACAATGGCCCCGGTATTTTAAAAGACGTCCTGGAAAAAGTATTCATCCCGTTTTTTACTACTAAAAAAGGCGGGACTGGTATTGGTTTAAGTTTATCCAGGCAAATTATGCGCTCCCACCGTGGAGCGATTAGTGCGGTATCTAAACCGAATGAAGAAACTATTTTTATTCTGAGGTTTTAAACGAGAGACCGCAAAAGTGAAACGGCAAAACATAATGATGTAACTCATAACTAGCCTCCACAATCAAAGGATCTACTTGATCAAAGTCAGCAACTTTGTGAATAATATGCCGATCGAAAGAATCCAATGTGTCAGGTCCGGGCTTTATCTGATAAACATTTTTTTCATTCAGGATTTTAAAATATCTTTGTAAAGAACACACGGCATCGTAGCAGTGCCAATATGTATTTTGCAGTTGAAGTGGTTTAATACTTCTACGATTTTTAGTACAATGGCTTTGGTTACATCCGTGTAGGTATGGATTTCATCTAAAATTACATCGCAGTCCATTACATCTAACAGCATTGCTTCAAAGCCTCGCGTGCCGAAAACAATAGAATCCATTTGGTGCGAGGTAAGGACTTTGACGGAAGGCACCGGTTGGAGCTGTAACGATTATATGCTTTCTGTTATCTGATATCTTATAGATTGCAGCGGAAAAGGGGGTACTGGTAATTAATTGGAACAGTTGTCCATGCCTCTAAATGGCTTAAGGCCAAGTTTCAACCGCATTACATATCTCCAAAATGATATGAGCAACGCTTTGTAAATATTGAATACTAAGACTTTAATGACACTTATAACTGTAAATATATTTTATAGAATGGGGCTTCTTGCCAAATTCTTCCCATTTAAATCGCTTGTTATGCTATTACCGACAAAAACTTTGTTTCTTTATCAAAGTTTTAATCTGTTTGCAGCCTTGAACTGTGCTATGAATAAAAGTATTTATTGAAAACGTAAACCCAAAAATGATTCGATTCAAAGAAGTTCATATAGTTTCTTCACACTAATATCAGCATCAGTCAAAATTGAATGGAGAGTACCAGTGGGAATTGATTTACCTTTGTGAATAGGGATTGTAACTCGTTTTTTATCTATTTCTCGCTTCATATGTAAATGGCTTCCTTTTTGTCTAACCTCTTCGAAACCAGCTTTTTTTAAAACACGTAGAAGCTTAGTGCCAGTAATATTCGGAAGCTTCGGGGTCATTTAATTCTTCATTACTTGTTTAAGTTCAGTTTAATTCATACTATCCTTAAAAAATGGTTTTATACAACTTAACTATGGGATAATAAATACTTATTTAATTATTTAATATTTTACCTTATCAACAAAAATTCAACTAAGGTATTTTTATAAGGGAACAGTAACAGTCATTTGTGTAATAACTAATGGCTGTTTCTCAACTCGAATGGGCTCTCCATCTTTCTTCATACATTCAACATGGAGAGCAATCGCCTCCGAAATATTCGATTGTGCCTCATCTATAGTAGCGCCAAATGAGTGACACCCAGGTAAAGCTGGTACATAAGCGTGAAAGCTATCTTCGTCTGGCTCAACGATAATTGTAAATTTATATTTTTCCATAATTTTAATCTAATTTATGATAATTTAAGAAGAAAAACAAGGTTCGCTTTATTCTAATTCAATAAAAAAATTCATTAAATTATCTTTAAAGATTCTTAAGCTCAACCCGTCACCCAAACATCCCCTCCAACAACCGCTCTCTTGTAATCGGTGCAATTCCGACTTCTCCGCAAACTACCCCGGCAGCGTAGTTAGCTAAGCTAGCAGCTTCTTCCAGGCTGGCGCCGGATAATAAAGCTAAAGTTAAAGTACTGATAACAGTATCCCCTGCTCCAGATACATCAGCAACTTTTTGAGCCCGGGTCGGGATCATCTTCAACTCATCATCGCCGTTAAACAGCGCCATGCCATTCTCGCCAAGAGTGATGAGAATACTTTTGCATTTCAATTGTTCATATAGAGATTTAACCGACTTTGTGATTTGTTCGTTATTATCCAACCGAACACCAAGAATGTTTTCGGTTTCACGGCGATTGGGTTTAAATACCGTCACTCCTTTATACTCGAAAAAATGATCAAACTTTGGATCGACTGTAATAACTTTATTATGCCGCTGCGCTTCGGTTATCACAAACCGAATCAGCTCTGCTGTGATCAATCCCTTGTTGTAATCTTCAAAAATGACAGCATCGACTTCCGAAATTAAATTCAATACAATCTGTTTAACTTTCTCGAAAGTCGGGCTATTAATGGGATCCCGATTTTCACGATCAATTCGGACCACATGCTGGGAATGGGCAATAACCCTGGTTTTAACGGTGGTTGGTCGATCGTTAGCTTTAACCAACCCGATTGTCGAAAAACGATCTTTTTCCATGAGACCTGACAATTCCTGCCCGGATGAATCATCTCCAATTACACCAACCAAGTAAGGAACGGCGCCTAATGATGCGATATTATTGCCTACATTTGCAGCTCCGCCAAGCCTGCTGTATTCATCCTCAATTTCAACGATTGGAACCGGCGCTTCAGGTGACAACCTGGATACTTGCCCCCATAAATAGCGATCCAGCATGACGTCGCCCAGAACCAATACTTTTTTATCACGGAAATTATTTAATAAGGAAATAACCTGCGGTTTTGTCAGTTTAACCATCTTGATTTATACTGCCTTTAAAAATTAAGTTTATCTATTATTGCAGTGCTTGTTCTACATATTGTGCTACCCTGAAAGTTGTTTTTTCATTAAAAGATTGGGAAAACAGTTGCACTCCAATTGGCAGGTTTTTAGAATCTTTTCCACAGGGAATAGAGATACCATTTATTCCCGCTAAATTTGCTGATATATTATAAATATCTGATAAATACATTTGTAATGGATCCTCAAGTTTTTCACCAATTTTAAAAGCGGTCGTAGGACTTGTAGGCGTTACGATACAATCAAATTTCTCAAAAGCCAAATCGAAATCCTGTTTAATTAAAGTTCTCACTTTTTGGGCTTTACGGTAATAGGCTTCATAATATCCTGCCGAAAGCACATAAGTGCCAAGCATAATTCTTCGCTTAACCTCTTCTCCAAATCCCTGGCTGCGGCTTTCTGTATACATTTCTTCCAGGTTGGAAATATTATCAGCTCTAAATCCATAACGAACACCGTCGTACCTGGCTAAATTAGCCGAGGCTTCCGCAGTGGCCAGTATGTAATATGTTGCTATGCCGTACTCCGTATGAGGTAAAGAGATTTCTTCGATATCGGCGCCACCATCAGTCAACAATTGCAACACACTCTCTACGGCGGCTCTAACTTGCGGATCTAGTCCCTGCGTATAATACTCACGAGGATATGCAATGGATAATCCGTTTACACCGAGATCAATATCTTCAAAATAATCCGGCACTGGCACTGATGCAGAAGTGGAATCTTTTCTGTCATGACCTGCTATTACCGATAAAATTGCGGCAGAATCTTTTACCGATCGAGTGATTGGTCCAATTTGATCGAGGGAAGAGGCAAAAGCGACAAGTCCATATCGGGAAACTCGTCCGTAACTGGGTTTCAATCCCACCACTCCGCACATGGATGCAGGTTGACGAATAGATCCCCCGGTGTCCGATCCCAAAGCGGCGGCAGCAAGATTCGCAGCGACTGAAGCAGCAGAACCGCCGGAAGATCCACCAGGAATTCTCTCTGGATCATGCGGATTTTTCACCGGCCCAAAATAAGAATTTTCGTTGGATGAACCCATGGCGTATTGATCCAGGTTGGTTTTTCCGATGATGATGGCATCTTCATACAACAGTTTTTGCACAACAGTGGCATTGAAGAGAGACTCGAAATTCTCCAGGATTCTGGAGCCGCAAGTCAACTTTTCCCCTACCATGGCGATATTATCTTTAACAGCTATAATTAAACCGGCAAGTTTTCCAGCGTGATTGGCTTTGATTTTTTCATCGATTTCTTTTGCATGAGCTCTCGTTTTTTCTGGAAATAAGGAGATAAAAGCGTTAAGGTGGGAATTGGCTTCTATATTTTTTAAGAATTGTTCAACTAATTCACTGCAACTCAGTTTTCTCTTATCGAGTAAATCTCGCGTGGTTAAATAATCCTCTGTGTCCAAATGCCGTATTCACTTTTCTCTTTAGGATTTCTCAGAATCACTTTCGGAGATTTCTTTTTTCTCCTTGTCCTTTTCATCTTTTCCACCCAATGCGTTTTTGAATTCTTTGATTCCTTGTCCAAGACCCTTTGCAAGACCCGGCAATTTACTACCGCCAAAGATCAATAAAAGAATCACAAGGATGATGATTAACTCAGTTGGTCCGGGTATACCCATAAAGCCTCCAAATTAGAATAATTTATTATCGTATTTTTTTTATTGATTATCAGACTCTAAATTTTTTGAAGATGGCTGATTGCCATTCGAAATTTTATTTTTTTGATTGTTTTGGCTCTTTAGAGAATTTTGCTGTGGTTGTTTTTTTTCTTCTTCGCCCATAAAATCCATGTTCAGAGTAGGATCTGTTTTAATTGAATTGCTTATTTCATCAATCTCTTTTTTAATCGGGTTTTCAATTTTTAGATTATCCGTCTCAGACAGGATTTCATTTCTTACCATATTCGCAGCTTTTTTAAATTCCCGAATTCCTTTACCCAACCCACGCGCCAATTCCGGTATTTTATCCGCACCAAACACCATAAGTACAATGATAAAAATGACCATCATTTCAACTGGTCCGATTGCGTTAAACATTGTTCACTGAACCTTTAAATCTAAAGTAATTAATAATAATACGTCAATATCTGCAATGGTTCCGACAAATTTTTAATTAATAATACCACCTCACCTTATTTATACCATCTTAGAAGGTAGGCAACCATTGCAATGCCTGTAATTCCAACCACATTTAGTTTAATAGTAAATCCAATAGTAAACGTCAGTAAAATCACATTTAAAGTTGCAGGTCCGAAACCTCCTTCAATTGATTTTAAAAAAAAATCTCTTACAACGCCCTCGGGAATAATTAACCCGAGAATTTCTCCTAATCCGGAACCGACCAGGGCGCCTGCCAATAAAACAAAAATAATAAATCCAAGCGATTTATTTTTTGATTTAAACACAATCCACATCTCCATTCATGTTAAGATAAACTTTCAATAATTGATTGAAATATTAACTTACCATCATCGGATCCAAGTAACTTTTCGGATGCCCTCTCCGGGTGTGGCATTAATCCAAAAACATTACCTTGTTTATTCATCACGCCTGCAATATTATCCCTTGAACCGTTAGGATTATGATCTTCTGCAATAGTCCCTTCCGGAGAACAATAACGCATTAAGATTTGTTGATTATCCTCTAACTCATTTAACAAAGGATCATCTACATAATAATTACCTTCAATATGAGCAATTGGGATGTTCAGTATTTGTTGCTTTTCACAACAATTTGTAAACATTGAATTTGAGTTGCAGACTTTTAAACTTACAAATTTACAGGCAAACCGAAGATGTTTATTCCTTAACATTGCACCCGGTAATAGTCTACTTTCCAGCAAGATTTGAAAACCATTACAAATTCCGATTACCGGTTTGCCTATTTTTGCAAATTGAATAACCTGGTTCATGATGGGTGAGAATCTGGCAATCGCCCCGGTTCTTAAATAGTCGCCATAAGCAAAACCCCCGGGGAGGATTACAACATCAGAATCTTCTAAAGAATTGTTATTATGCCACAGGTATACTACTTTTTGATTAAAATGCCTTTTTAAGACATCATAAACGTCATGGTCGCAATTGGAACCGGGAAAAACAACTACACCAAATTTCATTAGAATGAACCGCTTCAGTCAAGAAAAACTTCAATTTTAAAATCTTCGATTATAGGATTGGCCAGGATCTTCTTACAAATTTCTTCACTCTGCTGGGTAACCTGTTTCTCAGACAATTGTGAGGAAAAATCCAAGGTAATTATTTTGCCAACACGAACTCTCTCAACCTGTTTCATATCCATTGTTTTTAAAATATTATGAATAGCTTGACCCTGGGGATCCAGAATGCCATTTTTTAGGTAGACATTTATTTTTGCTTTCGCCATTAATTGCTCATCAGATCATATCGATACATCACGGATCTCTTCTTCATCATGTTGTACGTCTATTATGCCTTTAACAAACCCGAAAATGATATACGTAACGCAGATTGGGAAAAAAGTAACCTTGGGATAAAGCACAATAAGGAAAAAAAAGATGATAAAAAAAGCCAACTTAATTTTGTTTTTAATACTACCGTGTTTTGTAATCTTGGGGTAAGTTTCATATTCAAAATGGCTAATCATTAAAAGACTCAGAAAAATTACAGAAGCAGCCAAGCCTACCGGAAATCGTATCGCCCCCCATACAGTTTCACAAAAAATTAAATAAGAAGCAAGAGTTGAGGCTTGAGCAGGAATAGGCAAGCCAACAAAATTTTCTTTTTCAAATCCCTTTAACATCAGGTTGAACCGCGCTAATCTGAAAACTCCGAATAAGAGAGGTAAGAAACTAATCACAATTCCAAGGTTACCAATTTCATTAAAATACCAGGTATACAATAAAATTGACGGGGCAACACCAAAAGAAACCACATCCGCAAACGAGTCTATTTCAACTCCAAGTTTACTGAAACTTTTGGTGATTCTTGCAACAGTCCCATCTAAACCATCAATAATTCCCGCTAAAATAATCAACCAAGCAGCAGCTGTCAAATCGCCTTCCAAAGTATTCTTAATAGCCAGAAAACCACAAAAAAGATTCCCGATCGTAAGAATTCCAGGAATCAAAGCGCGCTTATTTGGTTGCATATTTCCCAATGACTGTCTCACCTCCTTTAACCTTTTGGTTTTTAGTTACCATAATTTCCACATCAAGCGGCATAAGTACATCGACACGCGAACCGAACTTAATCATACCAAATCGTTTGCCTCTTTCTACCGCAAATCCTTCACGGATATTACATACAATTCGACGCGCCAGGATACCTGCGATCTGTTTAAAAAGAATTTTGCAATTATGGTTTTCAATTCCGATAATCGTTTGTTCATTTACTATTGACGCTTCCGGACGAAATGCCTGGAGGAATTTTCCTTTTATATAGCTGAAATATCCTACCTTCCCGGATATGGGAATTCTATTTATATGAACATCAAAAACTGATAAAAAAATACTAACCTGTCTTGCTTTGGATTGTAGATATGTATTCTCATCAACTTCTGTAATTTGAACGACTTTACCATCACCCGGAGACAGTATTACGTTTTCATCATTGGGTATAGATCGCTCCGGATCACGAAAAAAATAAACGATAAAAAAAGAAAACAACCAGCCAAATCCAGCCACCATAATAATTGGATGCGAATAGTTGATTATACTAATTACCGAAAATAAAACAGTCGGAAGTAAAACAGCTATTAGAATTCCGATTCCATCTTTAGCCATAAGTTAACTTCTTTTTGATTATAATTTCAACACTCTTCTCATCATTTCCTGGTACGCTTCTTCAACACCGCCCAAATTTTTTCGGAAACCATCTTTATCAAGCTGCTTGCCGGTTTCCAAATCTAAAAATCGACAGGTGTCCGGTGATATTTCATCACCAAGATACAATTCATTCTTAAACCTGCCATACTCGAGTTTAAAATCCACTAATCTGACTTTTCGTCTAATGAAAAATGATTTTAAAATCGCATTAATTTTAGTCGCAGATCTTACAATGAATTTCATCTCTTCAGGAGTAGCAAGGCCAAAAGCAGCTGCATGGTATTCGTTCATCATTGGATCATTGAGATCGTCATTTTTAAGATAGAATTCCAATATCGGATATTTTAAATCCTCGCCTTCTTTACAGCCATATTTGGCAGATAAACTTGTCGTGGCAATATTCCTAATAATAACTTCCACCGGTATCATTTCCAACTTTTTTACTAGCATTTCCCGATCTGACAAGGCTTTTGTCAGATGTGTCCGAATATGATAGCTCTCCAAATAATTTAACAGGTAGACAGTAATTTTATTGTTTACTATACCTTTATCTTTAATGATACCCTTTTTCTTTCCATCCAAGGCTGTGGCATCATCCTTGAATTCGATCACCAGCAAATTTTCATCTTCTGTGTCGAACAGCTTCTTAGCTTTTCCTTCGTAAATTACATTACCCTTCTTCAATAAACCCTCCCATCTTTAATTAAGTCCTATTCTTTCAAAGATTGTATTTACATGTCTTAAATTATTTTGTAAATCAAAACAGGTATCAATTTCATCTTTTGAAATATATGAATGAATTTCCTCAGATTCCAAAACAACCTGTTTGAAGGCTACATTATTTTTATTCCAAATTGAATGAGCCAACGATTGCACAATTCGGTAGGCTTCTTCCCTGCTTACTTCCTTTTCAATGAGTTTCAATAGTAATGCCTGTGAAAAAACCAATCCATTTGTCTTTTCCAAATTGTTTAGCATTGTATCCGGGTATACAAGCAACCGGTCAATCACATCTTTCGTTTTCGTAAGGATGTAATCCAGGACGATGCAGCTATCCGGAAAAATAACCCGTTCAACCGATGAATGGCTAATATCTCTTTCATGCCAGAGCGGCACATTTTCTAAAGCTGCAAGAGCATTCCCTCTCAGTAGTCTCGCCAAGCCTGAAATACGCTCACATGTAATCGGGTTGCGCTTATGAGGCATTGCCGATGATCCTTTTTGACCTTTCGCAAAATATTCTTCAACTTCTAATACTTCTGTTTTTTGCAAAGCACGGATTTCAATGGCCACTTTTTCAAGCGTTGAAGCGATTAATGCAATAGTAGTCATAAAGTGGGCATGCCGATCACGTTGTATGATTTGATTAGAAATTTCGTCTGGTTTTAATCCAAGTTTTGCACATGCTTTCTCCTCAATTAGTGGATCGATATATGCAAATGTTCCGACTGCGCCAGAGATTTTTCCCACACGTATATCCTCAAGGGCATTTACCAACCTTTTTTCATGACGTTTAAATTCGGAATACCATATTGCCAATTTTAATCCAAAAGTAATGGGTTCCGAATGAACTCCATGGGTTCGGCCGATACATGGAGTATTTTTGAATTCCAGGGCCCGTCGTTTTAAAACTGATAAAACACTCTGGATATCAGCCAAAAGAAGATTACCAGATTCCACAATTTGAAGCGCAAAGGCTGTATCCAAAACGTCGGAAGATGTCATCCCATAGTGAATATACCTGGAATCGGGACCAACGTATTCGGCAACATTGGTCAAAAAGGCGATAACATCATGGTTGGTCTCGGCCTCAATTTCCAAAATTCGATCGACATTGAACCTGGCTTTTTCCCGAATATTCATCCAGGCGGAGGATGGGATTTTTTCGGTTTCTGCATACGCTTCACAAACAGCAAGTTCAACATCAAGCCACTTTTGAAATTTATTTTCTTCTGTCCATATTTTACCCATTTCCGGCCGTGTATATCTAGCAATCATAATAAAACTTTTTTCAACTGACCTTTCCTAATTTTAATTGAAGCTTATATAAGCGTGTTTTCCGCAGGATAATAACCTCTATTAAATCTCCAGCACGGGCATCTTTATTGTCAAGTACTTTCCAAATATCTTTTGTTGAATTTATTTTGTCACCGCCAAATTCTGTAATAATATCACCTACATTAAAACCAGCGTCACTGGCAGGACTATTCCGTTCTACATTGGAAACGATGACTCCTTTAGTAGTTTTCAATCCGAAATATCTAGCTACACTTAGGCGGAGATTTTCAACTTCCAATCCTGTTATAAATTGTCTATCTATCTTACCGAATCTTTTTAATTCTTCAACAACTTCTTTGACTTTGTTGATCGGAATTGCAAATCCCAGACCGATAGAGCCCTGGGTTTGCTGGTTGCCCGTATATATAAAGGTGTTGACTCCAATTACCTGGCCAAGCGCGTTTGCCATAGCACCACCTGAGTTACCCGGGTTTATAGCTGCATCAGTTTGAACCATTCCTTGATAAACACGGTCATCTTCCTGCCTGCCAAAATTCATATTTTTTGCACTGATTACCCCAACAGTAGCAGTAGGCTGTTGCCCCAATTCAAACAATCCAAATGGATTGCCAAGAGCTATTGCCCACTCGCCGATGATAATTTCATCCGAATCGCCTAATTCGCAATACGGTAAATTATTCCCGTTGATTTTTAACAAAGCGATATCCGAAATATAATCGGATCCGATTATTTCGGCTTCATATTTCTCTCCGTTAGCTAGAAAAACTTCAGCCCTTACTGCATTATCAACTACGTGATCATTGGTTACAATATAACCATCAGAAGAAAGAATAAATCCGGAACCAATACTTTTTACTTTCTTTTGGCGTCTTCTTTCAGGAAAATACGGTTCAAAAAACCAATCACTAAAGGGGTTTCTGGTTACATATTCTCGAAATTGAGTTACATTGATCCCAACAACACATGGCGTTAATTTACTAATTGCCCGGGTTATCGAATTGGATCTGGAATTAGTAATATCATCATGGATAGAACTTTGGTTTGAGCTAATCCTAGGTTCTACAACACTATTTTCAATTAAAGAGACATTGGATATTGCCTGCTTTGGTTCTTCGTTACTCTTTCCACATGCAAATATAATTATGCTGAAAAAAACCGTAATGACCTTGAATATTGTTTCGTGAAATTTCATCATAAGTTTATGATCTACCAAACCTTACTGGTTAATTTTTTCCCAATCCTGTAGAAATTTATCAATACCTAAATCGGTTAGCGGATGTTTAACGAGCTGTCCAATCACTTTTAAGGGCATTGTCGCAATATCCGCCCCCATTAATGCAGCCTGCACTACATGAATTGGATGCCTGATACTTGCTACTAAAACTTCTGTTTCAAAAGAATAATTGTCAAAAATTTGGATGATCTGCTCAACCATTTCCATGCCGCTATTGCTAACGTCATCAATTCGTCCCACAAACGGACTCACAAAAGCAGCACCCGCCTTTGCGGCTAGAAGAGCTTGCGATGGCGAAAACACCAGGGTCACGTTGGTGCGGATTCCTTCTTTTTTAAATGTTTGCGCAGCTTTTAAACCAGCCAATGTTAACGGCACTTTCACAACTATATTTTCATGAATCCCTGCATGTTCCCGACCTTCTCGCAACATACCTTCATAATCGTTCGCCACAACCTCGGCACTAATCGGCCCATCGACAATTTCGCAGATTTCTTCCAGGATATTCCTGGGTGATTTTCCATCGCCTGCCACTTTTGATAGCAAGGATGGATTGGTCGTAACGCCATCAAGCAAACCCATATCTGCTGCTTCACGTATTTCAGTTACGTTTGCTGTGTCGATAAAAAACTTCATTATACCTCCAATATATTTCTATCATATTCAATTTTTATTAAACATAATCCCTTAGCGGGTGCAGTAATTCCGGCAACTTTTCGATCTTTTTGTATTAACATTAACTTAAAATCTTCAACAGAAAAACGGCCTTTACCTACTTCAACCATTGTACCGACTAATATTCGAACCATTTTATGTAAGAAACGATTAGCACAAATGTAAAAGGTTAAAATATCTGGCATTGTATACCGCCAATAGACTTCAAGGACTGTACAAAGATAATGATTTACTTCTGCTTGTGTACTACAAAAAGATTGAAAATCATGTTCGCCGATTAAGAGTCGAGAACCTTGCTGCATCTCAGAAATATTAAGATTCTCTTGAACACACCAGGAAAACCTTGAATTCAATGCGCTCTTACTGCGAGTTATTTGATACAGGTAATGCCGGCGAATTGCGTCGAAGCGGGCATTAAATTTCTCATCTATCGGTTGAGCGGAAATAATACTAATTGAGCCTGGAAGTAAACTATTCACGCCATAGATGAGAGACTTTATATCACGGTTCTTTGTAGATGTAAAATTTACAACCTGTTCTTTAGCGTGTACTCCTGCATCGGTTCTTCCTGCACCATTAACAGATATTTCCTCTTGAAAAAGTTTTGAAAGAGCATTTTCTAATTCACTTTGAATTGTCCGTTTATTGGGTTGTATTTGCCATCCTGCGTAATCTGTTCCGTCATATTCAACAACAAGTTTAAAGGAATATTTTGGCATCAAATAATAGTAATAAAAACAGCGACCAAAAATACCCCTGCGATAGAGGCATAATCCAAAAACCTAAATTGTAACCTGCTAAAACTTGTTCTCTCTTTTCCTATTTGGAAACATCGAGATTCCATTGCTAAAGCGATATCATCTGCTTTTCTAAAAGAAGAAATAAACAGAGGGACCAATAAAGGAATTAAATTTCGTATTCTTTGGATAAATTTTCCATTGAAATGTGCGCCTCTTGCTACCTGTGCCAATTTTATTCTTTCAGCTTCTTCCAATAAAATCGGAATAAACCGAATAGCGAGTGTAAGCATTATGGCAAACTCATTTACCGGGAATTTCAATTTCTTAAACGGCGCAAGCATTCTTGATAAGCCATCAGTCAATTCCATTGGTGTGGTTGTCAAAGTAAAAATAGTCGAATAGCCAATTAATAATCCTAGCCTGATTGAAAATGCGGTTGCTCGTAGTATTCCTTCATCTGTAATGCCTAAATTAATAATAGGAATGGTGAATAGAATTTCACCGGATTCAATAATCGCATTCAAGATAAAGGTTAGTAAAAATAACCATAGAAATGGTCTGAGATTTCTAAAAACAACTGTAAAGGAAATTTCTGAAAAATAAATCACACAGAAAAGAAACAAAGAAAAGAAAAGATAAATGAATAAATTAATATTCAAAACCAGGAAAATCATTATTATTAATAAAACAATGCTTTTAGAACGAGGATCTAATTGATGGATTGGGGAATTAGAAGGGTAATATTGGCCTATTGTAATATCATGAATAATCGACATTTATTTCTATCTTTTTGATATAAATATAATAAAATTGCCGGGAAATTCAAATAAAAAGGGAATTACCATTTTTAGAAAAAATAAACCAAATGTTTTTAAAAAATTGCTTGACAATGATTCATCTAAAATTTATTTTAATACTACTTCAAGATTTAATATTTCTCTATAGTGTTGGTAAATTAGATTAGTTTACATGGTATATCAAAACTAGGGTGGTACATTTGTTTTCGATGTGTTTATTATGAAAAATCAGTCAGGAAATAAATTTGAGCGCGCAATCGGAACTTTTATCCGGGAGTGTATTAAACTAAAAAAGCATGAAACGACTCTCATCATAGCTAACTTAAAATCGATTACTCCCGCAACAGCTCTTTTGAATTACACGCTTACTCTAACAAATAATGCATACCTGGTTCAAATTCCGGAGCTACAGAAGCCGGGTTTTTTATCTCCGATATTGAGAATGCTAAGCGAAATAGATGTTTTAATTATAGCATGTGATATGGATTTTCGATACCTGGAAAGTTTGAACCAGCAAATTGATCACAACTCCCGCATTATCTATTTCCCCTATTTCAATCAATCAATAAGGAAAAAATCAATACACGTTAATTATAACAAGCTCAAATTAATGAGTAACCGCCTTGCAGATATTTTTTCAATCGGTAAGAATCTGGAATTAAAAAGTGATGGTGGAACTCTTCTGCAATTGTCAATTAAAAAAGAAAATGGCATTACATTGGATGGTAAGATGAATGAGAAGGGAATATTTTCTATTTTCCCTAGCGGGAAAGCACAAGTGTGTCCCGTAAGTAATTCAACGAATGGTACAGTTGTCGTCGATGGGTCTATCCAGGGAGTAGGACAAATAACAGAAGAAATAAAGTTAAATTTTAGGAATGGCCGTTTAGTTAGAATTTTCGGGAATGGTCAGGCAGATTTGCTGCGAAAATTCCTAAAAAATAAGCCGTTCTCAACCGCAAGAGATTTGATTCGAATTGGCGTGGGTACAAATCACAATGCTAAAGTTTCCGGTAATCCTTACGAAGATGAAGTGGCTTACGGAAGAATTCATTTGGGAATCGGGCAATTTAGCCAATCTAGTCGCCGATCAAACTTACTTAATTATTTCCGGATCACTCTACGCAAGGCCGAGCTTAGTATTGATGGCAGACCGGTAATTTCCAATGGCAAAATGATGGTTTAATAGCTAATTCTACTTTCCTTTATTCATAATTTTGCTACTTATTTTCTGAATAAACCTCTCAAAACAATGTCATTTAGATAATCTTTCATGCTAACTGTTGTACCTGAAAATATCAGCCGTAAATGCTTACCGGATAAAAACATTCGGGTACAAGTTTATCTGGGGGTTATTTTTTCTTAAATAGTGTCTGAACGAAAACTCATTGCCCATACCACTCATTGCTCTAGAGTATACTCACGCTAGAAGCATATGGGAGTGACAAAAAAGGCTATGGGGCTGACAAATTGTGGGAAAAGCTGAGATGCTGTTTTCATTCAGACATTATTTAACAGATGGTTGCCAACACAAGCATCTAACAAATTAGCTAATTCCCGGGCCTGGTTTCTGCGGGTATATTGAATGAGATTATCAGGAATTTTGGTTATAGAAAACCTGTCTTGTTTTTTATGAAGATGATGAAGAAGTAAAAAAGACAGAGCTTCCTTAATTTGACCTGGATTATCAGGTTCAGCAAGATAACAATCGGGCTTATTTTTAAGCAATTCAAATGCTGAAGTGTGTTTCGGAACAATTGCTAAAATTGGCTTTCCGGTCCCTAAATATTCGAAAATCTTACCAGTTACAATTCCCCGTGCATTTTCCTTCGATAAAATAAAGAGGAGAGCATTTGATCCCAAAGCATAAGCAAGACTTTCTCTATGCGGCATATAGTCTTCAAAATAAACGATCTCATCCACAGAATTAGTAACCTGAGGTAATGTTATACCAAAATGTTTTCCGATAAAATAGAATTGAAATTTTCCAACATAATTTGGATTTTCTTGTATAAACTCATCTAAAACTTTGATTATCAATGTCGGAGATCTTTGAGGGTTGAGGTTACCAAGATAAGAAATGGTAAACTTATCAAATTTAATTGGTACTGTATCTACAAAATCAGATGGATCAAATCCGTTTGGAATTACGATAACTTTTTCTTTATCCTGCTCTTTAGCGTTTGATCGTATTGATTCAGCGATGGGTTCGGAAACCGCAATGATTTTTTCAGCATTTTGTGAAATCATTGACATGATCTTATGGTATTTACGCTTATGCCATTTCGTTGGGGCATAGACTTCATCCTCGGTAGTCCAATAATCCCTAAAATCTGCAATCCAGGGGAGTTTTAATTTACCTGCGATTAGATGCGCTGATACCGGCGGTGAGGTCGAATAAACGGCATCAAACTGGATTTTTGAAGAGAGATTGCGAATTCTATTCATCGCAAAGGGTATCCAGAGAATTTTTGAATCCGGGTAAAAAACTTTACGGAGCAATTTAGCCCAAAAAGAGAATTGGGCGCTCGTTCCATTTCCGTGTTTTTTTGTGGCACTTCCTTTTTGCTTACGATTTATAAACGAAAGAATCTTCGCCATGCGTGCAGGGTCCAAAGAACCGGTTCGATTAATCGGAAGATGATTGACTTCGTTCAGTAAAGTGTTATCAAAGGCATAGTAAAGAATATCTTTTACTGTTACAACATAGGGTTGCCAACCAAATTCAGGTAGATACCGGGCAAATTTTGTCGATCTTTGCACGCCACCCATACCTAATGGTGGAAAATAATAGGAAATAAAAAGTAAGTTCCTGGTAGATTTATTGGACAAAATAAAGATAATTGAGTTAACGATTACACTTCGTTATATAATTTCAGAAAATCTTCGTAGTGTTCCGCCCTACGGATAATACGGAAATTGGTGTTATCAACCAAAATTTCCGCCACTCGGCACCTGCCGTTGTAATTTGAGCTTAGTGAGTATCCATATGCTCCCACGGAAAATATAGCAACTTGCTCGCCTGTTTCAAGAGCTGGCATTAATCGATCTCTTGCAAAAAAATCTCCCGTTTCACAAATCGGTCCAACAACATCTACAACCTCCTCCTCACATCGATCCATGCTAGAGATTGGCAATATGTGATGATAAGCCCCGTATAAACTTGGACGGATCAAATCATTCATTCCCGCATCAACAATGATAAATTTTTTAGTTCTGGTTTTTTTGATGTAAAGCACGGTTGTTAATAAAATAGCGGTATTTGCTATCACAGCACGCCCCGGCTCAAAAATGAAGTTAATCGGTAAATCTTGTAAATGTTTTCTAATTGCTTGTAAATAATCATTTACAGTCAGTTGAGTATTGTTATCATCACCAGGATAAATTCCTTTAATATTTCTATACTCAATACCCAATCCACCACCAAGATCTATATTTTCAATCTGGATACCACAATTTATTAATTCAAAATAAAGTTCTCGAATTGCCTGGCTTGTATCTTCGAATGGTGAAATTTCAGTGATTTGAGAACCAATGTGGACATGAATTCCCTTTAATTCAACAAATGGTAATGAATCAGCTAATTTAGCGAGTTCAATTGCATCTTGTTTTTCGATGCCGAATTTATTTTGTGTCAAACCTGTACTGATGTAAGGATGGCTCTTCGCATCGATATCCGGGTTCACACGGATATGAATATTTGCTTTGCTGTTGTCCTGTTTAGCCCATGAATGAATCAATTCCAACTCTTGAGAACTTTCGATGTTAAACGCTTTTATATTTTCTTTTAGAGCAAAGCGTATTTCATCTGCCTGTTTCCCCACTCCGGCAAAAACGATTCTTTCGGGAGAAAATCCAGCTTTCAAGGCTAGAAATAATTCTCCACCCGAAACAACATCGGCACCGAACCGATTTTTAGCTATGATTTTTAACAATTCGAGATTATCATTTGCTTTTAAAGCGAAGCAGAATAATGCGTTTTGACCATCCTTTGAAGATGGCCATTCCAGCAAATTCTTTTCCAGCTTTGCTCGAGAGTAGATGTATGCTGGTGTTGGGTACGCTTGAGCAATTTGTGAAACCCGAACCTGTTCGATTATAAGTTCTCGATTTTTTATTTTTATTGACATTTTCGATTAAAGGCGGGTATTTTTTTAATAAACCCGATCACCAAAAGTATCGAGTAAATCTTTTATTTCAAGCGTGGTCTTTATCTTAAATGGTTCTCCAAATTTTTTTCCAATTCGATGACCATAATAAGATGCCCTTGTGATTAACATTTCCATAAATTGCGGGCTCGATATGAATGTCTCTTCTTCATCAGTCCTGAGATAGGATTTATTATGTACCTGACTATGATAAGCCAAGATTGCCTCCTTTTTGGTGTCCATTTCGTCAGATATATCCATCACAAAATCGGGTTCAAAATCCCAGGTTAACATATAATAAATCAAATGAGCTGGCCGATAATGTTCCTGGTTGGTATCTATTTTTTTTAGACCGGAAAGGAAAGAAGCTTCTTCTATAATACGAGATGCATTGCCGTGGTCAGGATGCCTGTCATCCCAATGTGGCAGTAAAATTAAAGTAGGTTGGTATTTACGGATCTCCCGAATGACTTTTAATTTAGCATTTTTTTCAACTGTCAAATAACTATCGGGCAAATCCAATGGATGGTAAACTTTAGCGCCGATAATTTTAGCTGCGTTTTCAAATTCTTTAGCACGTAATTCCTCACTGCCGCGTGTTCCCATTTCACCTCGAGTCAATGGGATGATTCCGACAGAAGCGCCCTTCCGAACAACTTTAACTAAAGTGCCTCCGCACGTCAGTTCCACATCATCCGGATGTGCTCCAAATGCAAGTATATCCAGTTTCATAAACTTTAATAATTAATTAGATTTCAAATTGATCAATTGATGATTCGAATTAAAAATATCAATTTGTTCAAAGAGAATTTTAATAAACTGCTCACCATATCGTACGTAAAAAGGTAGTAAATTAAAAACTCTTTCCTGTGGAGCATTGTTAGGATAAACAGAGTTAACTAATTTTTGCATTTGAGATTTAAGAGTTTCATCCTTTTGCCGGGCAGCTTGCATTAATTTCTTCCTCAGGAAATCAAATTGATTTGCACTTCTCCCTTTAGCAATCTCAGCTGGTTTTTTTAAGTTTTGATCAAATTGATTGGCAATTTCAACAAGTTCTTGCCAGATTTTCGCAACAACTTTTTCACCATCATCGATGCTTGAAAACATTGATTTTGGTATTTCCCGTTCAGCTACTAAATTAATAATTCTTGTTCTTTGTTGAAAAATATCCTGAATCGTTAGATGATATTTTCGTAGTATTTTTTCTGTTTTAGGTTCAATAAGTGTTACAGAAGTTCTCGGGAAAGCAATTGGCATTATAACATCCATGCAATCATATGCTTTTTTTAGTTGGGCAAAATAGGCAAGTTCAGAAGGACCTAACACAATAGCCAAGGTTGGGAACAGTGTATCTTGAAATAACGGCCGTAAGGCTGCATTGGGACTAAATTGCTCAGGGTGTTCACAGAGGATTTGAACAAGCTCGGATTTTGAGTATTGTTTTTGCGAATCCTTAAACACCAAATTCCCATTGGAAATAGCAATAATCTCTCTTTCAGGGTTATGATAAAATAGATTTAATAGCCCACCTTTTAATTGAAGTTGAGGAGTATAGCCCAATTTGACCAATGCTTCTGTTTGATCCATCACAGCCTTGGAAACCGGACTTTCTTCTTCAATCTCTTTTTGAAATAATGGAATTGCAATTTGCTTAAATATTTTATCAGAAGGATTAATCACAATTAAACCATAATCTCTTAAAACGTGTTGAAGCCAAATCGCAAATGAATCTGCAAAGTAATTATTTTTTTGATAAGCAGATTCGAGACGATCCAGGATGGATGTCCGAAATTCTGTTTCTGGCAAATGTGATTTCAATAATTGAAAATTATCTTCAATGTCAGTTGATAAGTTCCTCGCCGAAATTGGGATTTTCCCATTGTCTTCCCCGCTATATGAAATTTGTTCAACTTGTCCAGACAAGCTAAGCAAATTTATGTGATTCACCTCGGCGAAATCATGATCATCCGACGCCATCCAAAATATAGGTAAGACTATTCGGCCGGTCTTTTTGGATAAGCTATCAGCAAGCTTAATTACGGTAATTGCTTTGTAAAGTGTATAAAGAGGACCGCCAAACAACCCGGTTTGTTGCCCGCCCACAACCACAAAAGACTCGGAATCCTTCAACGATTCAATATTGTCTAACGTCAAATCTCCGGAATCAAATAATTTATTTTGCTCTAGTAGTGCTTCAGAGATCAATTTCCGCGGGAAGCTCCTGTGAGATAATTGTTTAGCTATTTTTTGATAAGCATCAAAATCAGAAAAATGAAATGGTAAAAACTTGGTTAAGTTTCGTCCGTCCAAATAATCAATAACGAAACTTTTAGGCGGGTAGAATTCAGAATAAGGGATTGTGTGATTCAATTCTTTTGATTTCTCATTATTACTTATTTTTGATTTTCATCAAAGTAATACATCGTAATAGAAGTTTCATATTTAATTTAAATTAATTTAGGCAAAAAAAATTGACCCGTTGGTCAATTTTTTGTTTAGAAAGTTGTTCTACAAAAATTTTATTGATCCAGGAAAAAATATTTTGGGTTAATTGCTTTGCCATTACGCTTAACTTCATAATGTAAATGATATCCGGTTGCCCTACCAGACCTTCCCACTTCACCAATTGGATCTCGTCTTTTAACCTTTTGATTCTTTTTTACTATGACAGTAGATAAATGACCAAAAAGTGTTTTAAGTCCATCCCCATGATCAATAATTAGATATTTCCCATAACCATATTTGAAATCATTATCTCTCACAACAATAACTTCACCATCTGCTGGAGCTCTTACAATTGTACCTTTGGTTGAGGCAATATCCATCCCATAATGAAGTTTTTCTATATCTTCAAAAGGATCAATTCGTTTACCAAAAGGACTTTGTAACCAGCCCTCTTCCACAGGCCGTATCGTGGGTGTTGTTCGAGCTTTTCTCTTATTCTCTTCTAATATGGTTTGAATTTCACTGAAACTACTAAACTCAAGATCAATTTCTCTTTCCAATTGTGCTAAATCAATATTTACGGAAGTTACCTGGTTATTAAGAGGAACCGGTAAATCTTCCAATCCTGAGCCTTTAAAATTCACTGAAGAGCCACCAACCCCTACATCCCAGACGTCCTCATCAACTTTAGGCAAACCGGTTAACATCCTCAAATCATTATCAAAATCCTCCAAAATTTTTAGTTGATCCTTAATATATCCAACTTTTGACTCCATTGATGATAATTGCGATATCAAAACAGCATTTTGACGATTTAGATGACTTATCTTATAACTTCTATAAACTTTAATAAGAACGTAAGTTGAAGCGCCAGTAAGAAGAAGGCACCCTATTAAAATAAGAGATATTATAAAAATTAATTTTTTGAAATTGATATTATAACTTTTGAAATCTGATCCATCTTCAATGAAAAACAACAACTTGAGATTCCGGAACTCCATAAATGCTCCTGACAATTTAAACAGTTTTATTTCCCCTATTCTTCTCAATTTCTTTTATTAATTTTTAAATTTTCAGCAATTTAACTATTTATTGTGCAATTATCAATAGTAAAGTTACATTTTCTTAATAATAACTAAATTATATTCTAAAAATCATAATTTTCATTCAACTGATAGTATAGATTTAGTAATAATTGATGAAATGACTTAACCTAAGTATACACGCAAAGACCGGCTTCTGGTTACGTGCCGTAGTCTGTGAAGTGCTTTTTCCTTAATTTGCCTAACTCGTTCTCTAGTTAACCGGAAAACTTCTCCTATCTCCTCCAAAGTCAAAGCACGTTCGCGGCCCAGGCCAAAATATAATCGAATGACTTCAGCTTCTCGATTTGACAGCGAGTTAAGAGCTACTTCCAAGTCAACCTTTAAGGACTCGGTAAGGACATCATCATCAGGAGAAGGTTCTTCCTTATCTTGAATCAAATCTAACAAGTTATTTTCACTATTTTCTTTGATGTTCATCGGTGCATCTAAAGAAAGATGGCGTCCAGCAATTCTCATAGCATCGTTCACTTCCTTTAAAGTCATATCCAATTCGGTGGCAATTTCTTCGGAAGTTGGCTCTCTCTCAAACTCTTGTTCTAAATGGCTTAGTGCTTTACCAATTTTATTCAAAGCCCCAACCCGATTGAGCGGTAATCTAACCACTCTTGATTGCTCTGCAAGAGCTTGTAAAATAGCCTGTCTAATCCACCAAACAGCATATGATATAAATTTGAAACCTCTTGTTTCGTCGAAACGTTTTGCCGCTTTGATCAGGCCGAGATTCCCTTCATTAATTATATCTCCGAGAGATAAGCCTTGATTTTGGTATTGTTTAGCAACGCTGACGACAAAACGTAAATTTGATTTTGTTAGCTTTTCTAAAGCTTCTGCATCATCATGTTTTATTTGACGTGCAAGGTAAACCTCCTCATCCGGGGTTAAAAGAGGCACTTCTCCAATTTCTTGAAGATACTTCTCCAATGAAGCATTATTTGGCAGATAATTTTTTGATATGTTTTTCACATTCCTCCTCCTCAAGAGTCATGGAAAATGATTCAGCAAAATTAATAATAATTCATGTTAGTAGAAATAAATCAATTTTTGGGGCATGTTGAAGGTGTTTTCGTGCATTCTTATTTAGTGAGTTTTACTAAATGTGGAGGCAAATATATACGGTATATTACAAAAAGTCAACATTTATTTAATTTTTTTAAGTTAATATTATCAAAATCGTGATCGATATAAAAAAATACTTGACAATGTTATCACTCGAATATATGTTAGTAACAAATGAAATTAAATAGAAAAACAATGAATAAACTCCAACTTACCTGCTTACTTTTATCACTGCTTATTTTTTCTACAATTGGATTTGGTGATTCGGTTATAAAAGAATTTCGGGCTGAACCCGGGATGAATAAAGTTTATTTGGCTTGGTATGTTAGTCTGGAAACTGATATAAACGGTTACAAAGTTCTTAAAGGTTTTGATCCCACTCAACTTAGAAGTCTGGAGTTCATTAATGCAACGAGCGAAACAATCCCTCCCGGTAGTACAAAAAAGTATGAATATACTGATAAATCCGTATTTAAATCTGACGGAAGGTCTTATTATTATCAAATAGCGGTAATGAACAAAGACGGACAAATTGTAACATCAACTGAAATTCGTGAAGTATCCCCCAACATTTCTGCTGTCCGTCATACTTGGGGAAGTATTAAAGCGATATTTCGTTAATCCTTCGTAATTATTTTTCTCTTGTTTTTTCACACTCCAGGTTCTGTCATCGACCAGGGATCCAGAACTTTATTTAGTTCATCCGGTGGTAATACATTAAGCTCCTGTGCAACTTCACGGATCGTCTTACCTGTTGCATACGCCTGTTTTGCAATTTTGGCAGCAGAATCATAACCTATTTTCGGGGATAAAGCTGTACACATTGCCAGACTTAATTCAACTAACTCTTTGGTTCTAGTTTCATTTGCACGTAAACCGGAAATACATTTTTCTGTAAAAACCAATACTCCTTTGCTTAATAAATCAATTGACTGCAGCAGGTTATAAGTAATTACCGGCATCATTACATTCAATTCGAAATTACCGGTTAGTCCACCGACTGTTACAGCGGCATCATTGCCTATGATTTGTGCAGCTACCATACATAATGCTTCAGCAATGACGGGATTCACCTTACCCGGCATAATTGAGGATCCTGGCTGCACTTCAGGAATCAATATTTCTCCAATGCCACAGCGTGGGCCGGAACCCAGCCATCGTATGTCATTGGCTATTTTAGTAAGACTAACTGCAATTGTTTTCAGTACAGCACTTACTTCAACCGTTGCATCTTTCGCACCTTGAGCTTCAAAATGGTTTTCCGCTTCCCGAAATTCCAACCCAGTTATCCTTTTGACCTCTTTAATAACCAGTTGAGCAAATTGCGGATGAGTATTTATTCCGGTACCAACAGCAGTTCCTCCGATGGCCAGTTCGGACAGGTTTTCGTAAACATTCATTAGGCGCTTAATGCCATGTTGTATCATGCTCGCGTAACCGCTGAATTCTTGACCAAGTCGAATTGGCGTTGCATCCTGTAAATGTGTACGGCCGATTTTTATTATCTTATCAAATTCTTTTTCTTTTGAAATTAAAGCTTCTGCTAACTGCTTTAATGCTGGCATTAAATCATTATGTATTGCTTCGAGTACGGAAATATGAATACACGTAGGAATTACATCATTGCTAGATTGTCCCATGTTTACATGGTCATTCGGATGAACCGGTTTTTTATCACCGATACTGCCACCTAATATCTCATTTGCTCGATTTCCGATTACTTCATTCGCATTCATATTGGTCGACGTTCCCGAACCAGTCTGAAAAATATCTAAAACGAACTGGTCATCATAATTTCCATCCATTACTTCTTTTGCTGCCTGGGATATTATATTTTTTAGTTTTTCATCTAGTAACCCGAGTTGTGAATTTGCTTTTGCGGCAGATAATTTAACCATTCCTAATGCGCGCAAGAATCTCCTTGGAAACCTAAGATCGCTTATTGGAAAATTTTCAATTGCCCGTTGTGTCTGTGCTCCCCAATACGCTTTTTACGGGACTTTCATTTCTCCCATTGAATCGGTTTCAATTCTGAATTTGTCAGACGACATGTCAACTGGTCCTTTATTAGATTTAATATTTATTTATTCTACTCATTGCGCCCCAAACTTTTTATGATTTCGAAATGTTTATATCCAACCGGTTGCACCGATAGCCGAATACCTCGTTTTGTGACCATAATACCATCAAGATCTTCATTCTCTCTTAATTCACCCAAAGATAAAAAATGGGGAAACTTCTCAATAAACTCGATATCTACCATATACCAAGTTGGATTCTCTTTAGATGATTTGGGATCAAAATACTTGTTTGAAGGATCGAAAGCAAAGTAATCAGGATATGCTAATTTACATACTTTTGCTATTCCAGCTACACCGGGCGGTTCAGCATTAGAATGATAGAATAAAACCCAATCCCCGATTTGCATTTCATTTTTCATATAATTTCGTGCTTTATAATTGCGGACACCCTCCCAATGGGTTGTACTATCCTTTTCCAAATCATCAATAGAATATACATATGGTTCACTCTTCATTAGCCAACAATTTTGATCACTCATGACTTCTTCCAAAAAATAATTATGATATAAGTTTTTCTATCGCTATTTTTGCTGCTTTTTGCTCTGCTTTTTTCTTACTTTTTCCAAAGCCGATACCTAATAGTTCACCATTTATCCGAACACCCACTTCAAATGATTTATTATGCTCTGGCCCTGTCTCCACCTTTATCTCATACCTTGGTAAACCTAATCCATGCCCCTGTGAATATTCCAATAATTGACTTTTATAGTTTTTATGCAACTCATCTTGCAATATTTTTTCCATATTGTGGAATAATAGTTTGTTTAAGATCGAATTCACACCTTTTTGTTTTCCATCTATGTAAATTGCACCTAACAAGGCTTCAAACGCATCCGCTAATATTGACTCTCTACGCCTACCACCGGAAAGTTCCTCTCCCTGTCCTAAATACAAGTATTTCCCCAAGTCAATCTCCCGAGCAAAATTGGCCAACATTTTCCTACTGACAATCACGGATTTATACCTTGTCAATGTTCCTTCACTTTTGAGTGGATAATTGTGAAAAAGATATTCGGTGACCAACAAACCTAAAATTGCATCACCAAGGAATTCTAATCTCTCAAACGTATCATAATGTTTACCCCCTGAAATGTTCAAATAAGAACGATGAACTAATGCAAGCTGCAACCATTTTAAATCTTTAAAACGATAATTGCATTTTTTTTCAAGTTCCTTAAGAGATCCTTGATTTAAATTTAGGCCTTTGTTACTTTTTAAAAGCCTTCTAATCCATTGAAAAAACTTCATTAGACAAAGATTCTAAGAAGTGCCTTAATTAATCCTTATATGATTTTATTGCCATACAAACATTATGGCCGCCAAAGCCAAAGGAGTTCGTTAAAGCCAAATTTATTTCTCGCTCAACCGCTTTATTTGCGGTATAATTTAGATTACATTCAGGATCCGGAGTGGTATAGTTAATTGTTGGGGGAACTATGCTATTCTGAATAGCCATAATACATATAATTGCTTCAACAGAACCAGCAGCCCCTAACATATGTCCCATCATAGATTTAGTGGAGCTAATGGCTAAATTATAGGCATGATCTCCGAAAACTTTTTTAATGGCCATCGTTTCTATTTTGTCATTGTAAAGAGTAGAGGTACCATGAGCATTGATATAATCGACATCATGGATTCCAAGACCGGCATCTTTTAATGCCAATTGCATTGCTCGAGTAGCGCCATCGCCTGTTTCATCAGGAGCAGTAATATGATATGCGTCAGCAGTGTTACCAATACCGCATAATTCAGCATAGATTTTCGCCCCCCGCGCTTTCGCCCGACCAAGTTCTTCTAAAACTAAAATGCCGCCTCCCTCCGCTAATACAAAGCCATCTCTTTCTGCGTCAAAGGGCCGGCTTGCTCCCTGGGGATCGTCATTTCGTTCAGACAAAGCTTTCATATTATTAAAACCTGCTATCCCCATAGAAGTGACCGATGCTTCACTTCCCCCTGTAATCATCACATCAGCTTCGCCAAATTGAATTGTCCGAAGAGCACTAGCAATTGCATGGGCGCTTGTGGCACAAGCAGAAGTCGTAGAGTAATTTGGACCTTTTAAACCATACATGATCGAGATTTGCCCGGGAGCAATATCTGATATCATCATCGGAATAAAAAATGGACTCACTCGCCGTGGACCACTTTCAATCAATTTTCTAAATTCTCGTTCAAAGGTCGACAATCCACCGATTCCTGACCCAGAAATAACACCGATTCTATTGCGATCTTCTTTCTCTAAGTCTAACCCGGAATCCTGAATTGCCATTGAGGCTGATGCCACCGCATATTTAGTGAAATCATCCAGTCTCCTGGCTAACTTTCGGTCATCGATAAAATCCAATATATCAAAGTTCTTTATTTCCCCCGCAAATTTTGTCGTATGGTTTTCGGTATCAAATTTGGAGATAGGGAAAATACCACTAACACCTTTGATTAATGATTGCCACAACTCGTCGTTATTTAAACCAACAGGTGTTACAGATCCCATACCAGTGACCACTACTCTTCGATCCATTCCCTCTCCTTATGACACATCTTGTTAAACAAACTAATGTCTTTTGCAGAATTATTTTGAAGTTTTACCTTCCAAATATTCTACAGCACTACCAACCGTCGTAATTTTTTCAGCATCTTCATCCGGAATTTCGATTCCAAATTGCTCTTCAAATTCCATCACTAACTCAACAGTATCCAAAGAATCCGCACCCAAATCATCTATAAAACTGGCTTCAGAGGTTACTTGACTAGGATCTACTCCTAATTTATCTACTATGATCTCTTTCACTTGATCTTGAACTGACATTTTACTTCCTCCGTTAATTTATGGTTTTAACTTAATCCTTATTTACGAACTAATTTACATACTTAATCCGCCATCTACACGAATAATTTCCCCTGTAATATACCGAGCTTCATCAGAAGCAAGAAATAATACTAAATTTGCAACATCTTCGGGCTGTCCAAAATCACGAAGCGGGATGTGCTGTAAATATTCTTCTTTCACTTTGTCCGAAAGCTCCCTGGTCATTTCAGTATCAATATAACCCGGTGCAATTGCATTCACCGTAATATTTCTAAGGCCCAATTCTTTTGCCACAGATTTGGTTAATCCAAAAAGTCCGGCCTTTGACGCGGAGTAATTTACCTGGCCTGCATTGCCCATTAGACCGACTACAGAAGAAATGTTTATGATCCTTCCTTCTTTCTGCTTCATCATGGTTTTTGCTACAGCTCGGGAACAGTTGAAAGCACCTTTCAAGTTGATATTGAGTACCAAATCCCAATCATCATCTTTCATTCTTACAAGTAAAGCATCGCGCCTGATACCGGCGTTATTTACCAAAATATCAATTCTTCCGAATTTCTCCATCGTTTTTGCTACAAGATTGTTTGAATCTTCAACATTTGAAACGTCACATGGGATGAAAATGGCATTCACTCCATTCGAAACCAGCTGATTTACAGCGTCTTCACCAGCTTCAACACTAACGTCAGATATGATTGTAATGGCCCCTTCCGCAGCAAGTCGATCAACAATGACTTTACCAATTCCACGAGCAGATCCTGTAACTATGGCAACTCTATTTTGCAACCGTGTCATTAGATGATCTCCCAAGATTAACTCTCATTTTATTAGACTGCTTGCTTTTCTTTTAGTCTTTCCAAATCTTCAGCTTTTCCAACCGGAGTACAAGAACAAGATCGATCTATTCTACGCAGTAAACCGGTTAGGACTTTACCTGGTCCAACTTCGTAAAATTCCGAACCACTCAGCAAAATCATATTTTGAACGGATTCCACCCATCGCACCGGGTGTGTTAATTGCTTAATTAATAGCAATCTGATTTCTTCAGGCGAGTTTGTGGGTTTTGCTGTTACATTAGGAACGATTGGACAATCCGGTTTATTGATCTGAAGTTCTTGTAATGCATTTGTCATTTCTTGCGTAGTAGGAGACATCAAGGGTGAATGAAATGCAGCACTGACCATTAATTCCAACGCACGTTTTGCCCCGGAATCCTGCGCCAATTCCATTGCCTTCTTAACACCGGCCATAGATCCGGAAATCACAATTTGTTCCGGAGAATTATAATTTGCCGGAACAACAACCCCCATCTGAGATGCTTCTTTACAAATTTTGTCAACTTGTTCGGCGGACAATCCAATAATTGCAGCCATAGTACCAGGCTCCATTTCGTCTGCATTTTGCATTAATTCGCCACGAAGCTTCACTACTCTTAGGCCATCAGTAAATGATATCGCTCCACATGCTACTAAGGCGGAATATTCACCAAGACTATGGCCAGCAACGACACCAGGCTCTATACCAAAATCTATAATGAGCTTAAAAACCAAGTAACTATTGGTAAAAATCGCTGGCTGTGTTATGCGAGTTTGCCTAAGCTCATCCTCCGGACCTTCAAACGAGATTTTCGCCAGATCAAATTCCAGGATATCAGATGCTTCCTGATATATTTCTTTCGCGCAGGAAAATTCATTATAAAAATCATTTCCCATACCAACATATTGAGAACCTTGCCCTGGAAATAAAAAACCTGAATCCATAATCTCTTAAAATTCAATTAAAGCAGAACCCCAGGTAAAACCACCACCAAAGGCTACCAATAAAACAATATCATTTTCTTTTATCTGCCCGTTCTCATAGGCCTCATGCAATGCAATCGGAATCGAAGCAGAAGATGTATTCCCAAACCGATTCACATTAATATAAACCCTTTCTTTTGGAACTGATAGGCGTTTAGCAATCGCATCAATGATTCTAATATTGGCTTGATGCGGAATAACCAATTTTATCTCATCAACGGAAAAACCATTTTCCTCAATTAGTCTTGTGGCTGCATCTCCCATGCAACTCACAGCATGGCGAAATACTTCCCGGCCTTCCATTCTAATATAAAACTTTTCGGGATGTTCATTAAATTTTTGAGAAGGATAAAGTGAGCCGCCACCTTCCACATTCAATAGATGACTTAAATTACCATCGCTTTTAATATACGTATTTATTATTCTGCGATCTCCAGCAGCTTTCCGGACAACCACAGCGCCTGCTCCATCACCAAAAAGGATACATGTATCACGATCTTCCCAATTTATTATTCTTGATAATATCTCAACACCAACTACGAGTATATTTTCATATTTCCCTGAGGATATCATTCCATCTGCAATGGAAAGACCATAAATAAATCCCGTACATGCTGCGCTAATATCGAATGCAGCTGCGTTTTTTGCACCAAGCTTTTGTTGCAAAAAACAGCCAGTGGATGGGAAGATCATATCCGGTGTTACTGTTCCCACGATTATCAAATCTAAATCTTCCGGCGAAATGCCAGAATTCTTGAGTGCAATCTTTGAAGCTTCCATGGCCAAATCTGAAGGTAATTGTCCGTTGTCGGCAATTCGTCTTTCCTGGATTCCCGTTCTAGATTGAATCCATTCATCAGAAGTATCAACCATTTCAGAAAGTTCTTTATTTGTTAGGACTCTTTCAGGCACAGATGCGCCTGTACCTGCTATTTCCGCAAATATCTTAGGTAAACTCAATTCCAACCTCTTGTAGTGTGTTTTCTCCCAGAGCATCTTGTAACTTTTTATTCAGGTTTAAAGTAAACATCTTTCTCGCTTCACGGATCGCATTACGAATTGCCTTTGGGGTTGATCGACCATGACAAACGATACAAATGCCGTTTAGACCTAAAAGAGGCACTCCACCATATTCTTGGTAATCCATCAATTGGCTCAACTTTCTAAAAGCGGGTTTCATTAAGATGGCGCCTAAATTTGCAGGTATATTACGTCCAACGCTTTTCTTTAGAGTTCTTGTAAACATACCAATTATGCTTTCCGCAAACTTCAAAACAATATTCCCAACAAATCCATCACAAACCACAACTTCTGCAGTTCCTTTAAGAATATCTCTGCCTTCCATATTGCCAATAAAATTCAAGCTGCTGCTTTTCAATAGTTTGTGTGCAGCCCGAACCAATTCATTTCCTTTAGACTCCTCCTCACCGATACTTAATAAGCCAACTTTCGGATTTTGAATATCGAATATATATTTCATATAAATGGAACCCATCGTCGCAAACTGTAGCATATTTATTGGTTTACAATCTGAATTTGCTCCAACATCTATCACCACACAAACGCCTTCCTCATTTGGTATAAATGATCCCAGTCCAGGCCTTAGTACACCTGGCAACCGTCCAAGGGTCAAAAGGGAAGTTGCCATGAAAGCTCCGGTGTTACCTGCGCTTACTACAGCATCTGCCATTCCCTTTTTAAGCAGATTCGATGCAACCACCATTGAGGCATCTTTCTTTTGCTTCAATGCTTTGGTTGGCGATTCTTCCATCTCAATGACTTCAGACGCATGATAAATGCTTATAGATAAATTTTTAATAGAAAACCTGGACAACTCCTTTCGGATTTTATGTTCATCTCCAACCAAAATAATTTCATATTTGCCCCGGGATACTCTTGCAGCCTGAATTGCACCATCTACCGTCGCCTCAGGAGCGAAATCCCCACCCATCGCGTCAACCGCTATCTTCATATTTTAATCGCTCAACAAAAAGATCTCTTTTCAGTCCAAATTAACCTGAATGGGATATGTGGTTCAAATTCTAATTTCATAAACGCCGAAAACAATATTTATCCCTCAATTTTCTACTCTTTCGGAGGATAAACCATTCTTCCGGCATAATAGCCACAATGCGGGCAAACTCTGTGCGGAAGTTTTGGTTGGTGACATTGGGAACAATTACTTGTAGCCGGAGCTTTTAACTTCCAATGCGTCCGACGCTTATCACGGCGAGTTCTGGATATTTTTCTTTTTGGATTTGCCATAGTATTTACTTATTCCTTAACTATTTAAAAATTCTCTTTCCTTTACAAATTAATTTTAGAGCTGTAATTTTTTCAATGCATCCCAGCGAGGATCAATTGTGATTTTCTCACAAACGCATTCGAATTGATTTAAATTATTTCCACATCCAGGACAGAATCCTTTACAATTTTTAGAACATAAATTTTTCATAGGTAATGCTAGTAACAAAACATCTCTAATGTCATCAGAAAGGTCAATATTGGCTTCGTTTGCTTTATAACTTCTAAAATTAACATTCTTTTCTTCTTCAATTATATCCGGATCAAAATGTCCACCGGAGCCAGTCACTTCAAAGTAAAGCTTTAATTCGCCGGTTAGCTCTTTTCCAAAATCTTGCAAGCACCGATCACAATCAAATGAACCCACGGTTTTGGACTCTACCTGCAGATAAATATGAGTTACACTTTTATCTACCTTTACAACACTAAAAACAGGCTTATTAAAAATCTTATCATTTTCAAAGCCATAAACAGAAGGTAACTCCTTATATTCCAACTCGTGATACCCTGAAGTCAATTTTACAATTGGAATTTTCATATTAAAAATCAAAGAACTTTGTTGATTTCAATTATTTTTCTGCAAAAATAGATTAGAATATAATAAAATATCCTCATTAGTCAACATTTATATCTTGAATAACAACAATAGGAAATTATGTGAAAACATCACAATTTAATTATGGTTAAGAACTTTTTAGATTCTTCTAAAACCTTCGTTTTCAAGGATATTCATTTAAAAGTCAATAATAAAAAAGCCCATGAAGAAATAAAATCATGGGCATGATATTTTAAAGAATTATAATTAAATTAAGATAAATTGAAAATATAATATTATAATATTTAAGTTAGTTCCGATCTTGAAAAGAAAAAACCAACTTCAATTTTTGCATTTTCAGGGGAATCCGAACCATGAACAATATTATTCTGTTTACTTGTGGCAAATTCTTTTCGGATTGTGCCTTCAGATGCTTCAGCCGGATCAGTTACGCCTATCAATTCTCGGAATGCAGATACGGAATTTGCTTTTTCAAGTACCATGGGGATGCATTGTCCTGAAGTCATAAATGCAACTAAATCATTATAAAAGGGCCTTTCTTTGTGAACAGCATAAAATTCACCCGCAGTCTTTCCACTTAATCGTATCAATTTCATACCGAGTATTTTAAATCCTGCCTGAAGAATTCTATCGATTACCTTACCTGTTTTATTAGCTTCCGTGCAATCCGGCTTTAAAATTGCCAGTGTTTGT